>CAYSBG010000203.1:0-4553 GCA_964429125.1 uncultured Aliiroseovarius sp. | reverse complement strand
CCTGCACATAGCCGCCCTCGACCTGGCCGATATCCAGCGCCGGGTTCAGGCTGGCCCCGGCATCGTGTAACAGGTCGCTGCGCAAAATGCGGTGTTCGCCGGTCAATGTGTCCAAAACCACTTCGGTCAACGCGACCCCGTAGGCGAAATAGTAAAACGGGCGCCCCTGTCCGGCAAGCCGGTCCCAGCTGAGCTTGGGGGTGCGGTAAAATCCGGTGGCCGACAGGCTGATACGCGCCTCATAGGCCAGGCGCGCGGCCTCGGCGAAGGCCATGCTTTTACGCCCCGCCTGAAGCTGGCCATCGGCAAAGCGCAGGCTTGCGGGTTTGACCCCCCAAAGGTTGGCGATGAAGCGGGTCAGGCGTTTTTTAAGCTTGGTGCAGGCCGCCATCACGGCCATTCCGTTCAGGTCCGAGCCGGACGAGGCGGCGGTGGCCGAGGTATTGGGCACTTTGTCGGTATCGGTGGCGGTAATGTGCACGTCTGACAGCGCCACGCCCAGTGCATGCGCGGCTACCTGGGCGACTTTCTGGTTCAACCCCTGACCCATCTCGGTGCCGCCGTGGTTCAGATGCACGCTGCCATCCTGGTAGATATGCACCAGCGCCCCGGCCTGATTCAGGTGAGAAAGGGTGAAAGAGATGCCAAACATCACCGGGTTAAAGCCAAGACCGCGTTTCAAAACGGTATTTTCAGCATTCCAGGCGCTGACCGCAGCCTGTCGCCCAGTGTAATCGGCGCTCTCCAGCAAGGCGGGAACCATGGCATGAAGTTCGAAATCCTCGACCTTTTGCCCATAGGACATGTGGGTGGGAGCGGTGGGTTTGGCCGCGTGGAAATTGCGCTGGCGCAGGGCGACCGGATCCATGGCAAGCGCATGGGCGAGATGATCCATGACCCGTTCCATCCCCAGCATTCCCTGAGGCCCGCCAAAGCCACGATACGCGGTGGCCGAGGCGGTGTTGGTTTTGAGACGGTGGCTTTCGATACGCATGACCGGGATGTCATACGCGTTGCCCGCATGCAGCATCGCCCGATCGGCGACTGGCAGAGAAAGATCGGCAGACCAGCCGCAGCGTACATAATGGGTGAAATCAACCGCCAGCAGGCGACCGCTATCGTCATATCCGACCCTGTAGCGGATGCGCAAATCGTGGCGTTTGCCGGTGATCATCATATCGTCATCGCGGTCATAGCGCATTTTGCAAGGTCGCCCGGTGCGCGCCGCGGCAACGGCGCAGGCCACCGCAAGGGCATTGCCCTGGCTTTCCTTGCCGCCAAAACCCCCGCCCATACGCCGGGTTTCAACCCGCACCTTATGCATGGGCATCCCCAGCGCGGCGGCAACCTTGTGCTGAATCTCGGTCGGGTGCTGGGTCGAGGAATGGACCAGAATGGCGCCGTCATCCAAGGGGAGGGCAAGGGCGGCCTGGCCTTCAAGGTAGAAGTGTTCCTGGCCGCCGATTTCGATCTCTCCCTCCAGGTGCAGAGGGGCCTCTTGCAGCGCCGCCCGGACATCGCCATCCTGCCAGATAACCGGGCCGCCTTCGAAATAGCTCTTGCCGGCAAGGGCATCGTCGATGGTCAGGATTGCCGGGCGTGGCGAGATCTCTATCTGACCCAGGCGCGCCGCCTTGCGGGCGGCATGGTGGCTTTCGGCAATCACCAGGAACAAGGGCTGGCCGTGGTAAAACACCTCGCCCATGGCCAGCAGCGGCTCGTCGTGGGCGGCGGCGGAGACGTCATTTTCACCCGGAAGGTCAATGGGTTTCAACACGTCAACGACCCCGGGTGCAGCGCGCACGCCGGAAAGGTCTGCACGGGTGATCACCCCACGGGCCTGGTCGCTGAGGCCAAAGGCCAGGTGCAGGCAATTTGCCGCGACCGGGATGTCGTCAACATAGCGGGCGCGACCGGTTACATGCAGCGGGGCGCTGTCATGGGGCAGGGCTTTGTTCACGCTCATGGGCTCACCTCGCGTACGTCCAATGCCACGCCTTCGCCTTCAAGCCACACCCGTTCGAGCATGGCCTGTGCCACCTCCAGCCGGTAGGTGGCCGAGGCGCGCATATCGTCCATCGGCGTGAAATCCTCGGCAAAAACGCCTTGGGCGCGCGCCACTGTATCACGGTTCCAGGCCTTGCCCAGCAGCGCGCGTTCAACCGCTTTCGCTCGCTTTGGAACGCCCGCCATACCGCCGAATGCGATACGCACAGATTGCACATTTCCATCTTTTACGGTGATGTTGAACGCTCCCAGCACTGCAGAAATGTCCTGATCGAACCTTTTGGAATTTTTGTAGACGCGTAAATTGTCCGGCTGGCGGGGGATCGAAAGGCCCTCGATGAATTCCCCCGCCTGGCGATCCTGTTTGCCATATTCGATAAAGAAATCCTCAAGCGCGACGATCCGGCGTGCTTCGCCCCGGCGCAGGTGCAGGCGCGCATCCAGTGCGATCAGCGGCGGCGGGGTGTCGCCAATGGGCGAGCCATTGGCAATGTTGCCGCCGATGGTCGCCGCAGCCCGCACCTGGGGCGAAGCAAAACGGGTGAGCATGGCGGCGAAATGTGGATGATACGGGCCAAGCAGGCCAAGCAGGGTTTCGATGGTGACGCAGGCGCCCATGTGGATGCCCGTGGCGTCGACAACGTGATATTTGAGGTCGGCCACATCATTCAAAAAGATCACGTCGGGCAGGTCCATCAGGCGTTTGTTCAACCACAAACCGGTATCGGTGTTGCCGGCGATCAGGGTGGCATGCGGGCGCCGCATGATCTCGTCGGCCAGGGCGTCCACATTCGTCGGTTTGGCGCCGCCGTCCTCTGGGCGCGGTTGATGGTGCGGGGTGAACCAGTCTGGCACAGGGAGGCGCGCGGCGGCCTCGGCGGCGCGGATGATCGGCGCATACCCGGTGCAGCGGCACAGGTTGCCCGCCAGGCGGGTGTCGTAGTCCTGCGCCCCGTCCAGATGCGCCCCGGCCAGGGCCACGGCAAAGCCCGGCGTGCAAAATCCGCATTGCGAGCCGTGATGATCGATCAGCGCTTGTTGCACCGGGTGCAGCGCGCCTTTGGGTCCGCAAAGCCCTTCGACACTGGTGATGGCGCGCCCGTTGATCTGGCCAAGCAGCAGGATACAGGCGTTTTGCGCCCGAACCCCATCCGCGTCGCCCACCAGCACCGTGCAGGCGCCGCAATCCCCTTCGTTGCAGCCCTCTTTGGTGCCGCAAAGCCCGCGTTCGTCCCTTAGCCAATCCAGCAGTGAACACGTCGGGTCGGCGTCGCGCAGGGCAACAGTCTCTCCGTTCAGAAGAAACGTGATTTCCATTTGGTAAACCTGCCGCGTTACTGAAATTGCCCCCCCTGATGCATGTCCTCGATGCGGCGTAGAAAACACGCGGGCTTTGTTGTGGCTTTTATGAAAGCGGATCGTTTTTCGTTTGGCAAGCCTTTTTTCCGCACGGTCCTGGCCCTATGGTGGCCGGATGGACAAACAACCGCGATTCATCCACCTGCGCCTGCACAGCGAATATTCGCTTCTGGAAGGCGCCGTTCCGGTCAAGAAACTGGCAGGCATGGCCAGGGCTGCGGGAATGCCGGCGATTGCCGTGACCGATACCAACAACCTGTTCTGTGCGCTGGAATTTTCCGAGTATTGCGCCGAGGAAGGGGTGCAGCCGATAATTGGTTTGCAGGTTGACCTGGCCTATGAGGCGCCGGCGATTGGCGAACGCCCCCGACCCCCGGCGCCGCTGGTTCTGCTGGCGCAGAACGAGGTCGGATACGGCAACCTCATGAAGCTCAATTCCTGCCTGTATCTAGAGGCAAACGGTGGCCTGCCCGCGGTGTCACCAGAGGAGCTTTTTGCCCATGCGCAGGGGCTGATTTGTCTGACCGGCGGCGCAGAAGGCCCCTTGGGGCGGATGATTCGCGCCGGGCATGCGCCGCAGGCAGAGGCGTTATTGCAACGGTTGCAGGCGACATTTGGCGACCGGCTTTATATGGAACTGCAACGTCATCCGGGAGAGGATGGCCTGCCCCAGGCCGAAGCCGAGACCGAGCGCTGGTTTGTCGAGACCGCCTATGGGCGGGATATTCCGTTGGTGGCAACAAATGACGTGCATTTCCCGATGCCGGGGATCTACGAAGCCCATGATGCGCTTTTGTGCATTTCCGAAGGCGCCTATGTCGATCAGCAAGAGGGCCGCCGCCGGCTGACTGCGCAGCATTATTTCAAGAGCGAACAGGAAATGGCCACCCTGTTTGCCGACCTGCCCGAAGCGTTGCGCAACACGGTCGAGATCGCCCGGCGCTGCGCCTTTCGTGCGTATACACGCGACCCGATTCTGCCACGATTTGCCGATGATGAGGTGGATGAGTTGAAGCGTCAGGCCCGCGAAGGTCTGGCCGCGCGGCTGGCGGTGATCCCCCATGCGGTGTCGCCGGCGGAATATGAAAAACGGCTGGAATTCGAGCTGGGCATCATCGAGAGCATGGGCTTTCCCGGCTATTTCCTGATCGTTGCCGATTTCATCAAATGGGCCAAGGACCACAATA
>CAYSBG010000202.1:0-4569 GCA_964429125.1 uncultured Aliiroseovarius sp. | reverse complement strand
GGGCTCGGCGCCTCGTATGTCAGCTACGACCTGATCGCGCGCGAGATTGAGCGCATCGATTCAGGTTACCGCTCGATGATGTCCGTGCAATCCTCGCTGGTAATCTATCCTATCTACGCCTATGGCTCTGAAGAACAGCGCCAGAAATACCTGCCGGGCTTGATTTCTGGCGCGTTGATCGGTTGTTTCGGCCTGACCGAGCCTGACGCAGGCTCTGATCCCGGCTCCATGAAAACCCGCGCTGTAAAGACCTCTAACGGCTACCGCCTCACTGGCTCGAAAATGTGGATCTCCAATTCGCCGTTTGCAGATGTGTTCGTGGTCTGGGCCAAATCCGAAGCCCATGGCGGGAAGATCCGTGGTTTTGTGCTGGAAAAGGGCATGAAGGGCCTGTCGGCGCCGAAAATCAAAGGCAAACAATCTCTGCGGACTTCGACCACAGGGGAAATCGTTATGGAAGGGGTTGAAGTCAGCGAAGACGCGCTTCTGCCCGGGGTCGAGGGGCTGAAAGGCCCGTTCGGCTGTCTTAACCGTGCGCGCTATGGCATCGCCTGGGGCGTGATGGGTGCCGCCGAATTCTGCTGGCACGCCTCGCGTCAATACGGGCTGGACCGCAAGCAGTTCAACAAACCCTTGGCCCAGACCCAATTATTTCAGAAAAAGCTTGCCGACATGATGACCGAAATCTCGCTCGGCCTGCAGGCCGCGCTACAAGTCGGTCGACTGATGGACAACGCCAACGCAGCACCCGAAATGATCAGCCTGATCAAACGCAACAATTGCGGCAAGGCGCTGGATATCGCCCGGATGAGCCGTGACATGCATGGTGGCAACGGTATCAGCGAAGAGTTTCAAGTGATCCGCCACATGATGAACCTGGAAACGGTGAACACCTACGAAGGTACCCATGACGTCCATGCGCTCATCCTCGGCCGAGCACAAACCGGGTTACAGGCGTTTTTCTAGGGCGATTTTCCTGGAACCCGTTTATCCGGTTAGGCGCGAGACGCCCTGGAATCCGCAATCTCCGGGCTCTTAACGAGCTTGTCTAGCCAAGTTCCTGCAAGAAGTCCTCCAACTGCGAAACCTGTTCTGAACTGAGGCGCAAGCCCAGTTTGGAGCGTCGCCAAAGCACGTCCTCAGCACTTGTGGCAAACTCATTTTCAACCATCCAGCGCACTTCCCGTTCGCTTAACCCAGCGCCAAAATCACGCCCGAGATCAGCACGACTCAAAGCACCCTCCAGAATGCGCACAGCGTCGGTTCCAAAGGCCGCAATCATCCGCACCGCATCCTTTTGCTCCAGAAAAGGAAAGGCATCATTTAGCTCCCCCTCAAGGCGGGCCACATCCCCCACCGGGAAATCCCCGCCAGGAAGGGCCACCCCTTCGGTCCATGGCGCCGATTTCACTCCAAGCATCTCCAGCACCTTTTCCGCCAGCACTCGATACGTTGTGATCTTTCCACCGAACACATGCAACACCGGTAGGCCGTCTGTCACATCCAACTCCAAATGATAATCACGCGTCGCCTCGGTCGCACTTCCGCCGCCCTCGTTAAACAGGGGCCGCACCCCGGAATATGTGGCCACGATCTGCGCTCGTTTTAACGGCATACGCAGGTAGCGACCGGTGAAGGTTAGCAGATACTCAATCTCATCGTCGGTAATCCGTGCCGGCTCGTCTGGTCCGGATTTTCCGGTTTCCGTGGTGCCAATCAAGGTAAAATCGCGATGAAAGGGGATCATGAAAACCAGCCGCCCATCCGGGCCCTGAAGGTAATAGGCGCGCCCATGGTCAAACAATTTGGGTACGATGATATGGCTTCCTTGCACCAGCCGGATTTCCGACGTTGATCGCGCCGCCACCACGTCATGGAGCACCTTTTCAACCCATGGACCAGCAGCATTCACCAGCATTTTCGCCTGAACAACCTCGCGCGTCCCATCCGCGCGCCGCACATCGATGTGCCATAGCCCAGCCTCTCGTCGTGCTGCAACTACCTTGCTCCGGGTCATGATCCACGCGCCGCGCTGCGCCGCATCCACCGCGTTCAGCACCACGAGGCGGGAATCATCAACGGTGCAGTCGCTATACTCAAAAGCACGCCGGAAACCAATCTTGAGCAGCTTGCCCGCCACATCCTGACGCAGATCAATCGTGCGTGTCCCCGGCAGCGACGACCGCCCGGCCATATGGTCATACAGGAAAAGCCCCGTGCGGATCAGCCAACTCGGCCTGCGCCCTCTCAACCATGGCATGAAAAACCCGAGTAAGCGCGAGGTTGGCGTATCCGCCTCGAACCGCATTTCAGGGCTGAGCGGAAATACAAACCTTTGCGCCCGCGCAATATGTGGCATTGCTGCTAACAAAACTTCACGCTCGCGCAACGCCTTGCGCACTAGCCCGAACTCGAAATACTCAAGATAGCGCAGGCCCCCGTGAAACAGCTTTGTTGACGCCGAAGACGTGGCCGACGCCAGGTCACCCTTCTCGGCCAATGCAACTGAAAGGCCGCGCCCGGCAGCGTCGCGGGCGATGCCACAGCCATTAACCCCACCGCCAATAACGAACAGGTCAAAAACCACCTTTTTGTCGTGCTGAACGCGCATTGAAATGCCTATCCTTTGCCCATCCCGCATATATGCGGAGAAAGCGCGGGCCATGCCACCGGATTCTGAGACCTTGACGGCAAAAATAACGTTGCGTTTCCGGATATTCTGCCGGACCGCTGGCCTGTTTTCTTTGAATGTCCCGCCCGGTCGCTGTAAGCTGACTCTGTACCAAAGCGCCGTTGGGATTCTCCCGGAGCTGCGCTTGAAACATCCGGGAAGGCCCGTTGGCGTGCAACCGTCAAGGAATACAGCCATGCCCACCGCTCATCCCTCCTCCCCGCGTACCGCTTTAATCTGCGGACCGTATCAATCAGGCAAGTCGACTCTGTTTGAGGCCCTGCTGGCCGAGGCCGGCGCCCATAACCGTCACGGCGCCGGGTTGACCCTCGCCGATCAAAGCTCTGAAGCCAAAGCCCACGCCATGTCGACCGAGATGAACGTCGCCAGCACAACCTATCTGGGCGAAGAATGGACGGTGATTGACACCCCTGGCTCGGTCGAACTGATGCAGGAGGCAACCGCGGCCCTGGAAATTGCCGACATAGCCGTGGTTGTCGTTGAGCCCGAACCTGAAAAAGCCCGGGCCTTGGCCGGATGGCTCAAGATGCTCGACGCGGCAGATGTTCCGCATATGGTGTTTATCAACAAATTCGACCGCCCTAACCTGTCCTTGCGCGCGCTCTTGCAGGCGTTTCAGGGTGTTTCCGCGCACCCGCTCGTGCTCCGTGAAATACCGATCCACGAAGGCAACCATATTGCCGGCCATGTGGACCTCGTTTCAGAACGTGCATTTCATTGGCAGGAGGGGGCGCATTCCAGCTTGATTCCCTTACCTGAAACCGCCATCGACCGTGAGGTCGAGGCCCGCACCGAGATGCTTGAAAACCTGGCTGATTTCGATGACGGATTACTGGAAAAGCTGCTTGAGGACATGGCCCCAGGAAAAGGCGAAGTCTATGATAATCTGGCCCGTGATCTTGCCGAAAACCTTGTTGTTCCGGTGTTTTTCGGCTCCGCCCTTGAAGGCCACGGCATTATGCGGCTGATGAAGGCCCTCCGCCACGACGCCCCGGATATTTCGATTACATCCGAACGCCTTGGGATCACTCAGGACGGTATCACCCGCCTGCAAGTGTTCAAAACCCTGCACGCCGGCCATGCGGGCAAGGTCTCCCTCGCCCGGGTTTTATCCGGCACGCTTGCGGCCGGCGAGTATGTTGCCGGGGCGCGACCCTCGGGGATGAACCGGATTTTTGCCGGTAAGCTGACCGGCATTTCCAACGCCCGCGCCGGAGATGTCGTTGCCCTGACCAAACTCGATGAGGTCTCTACCGGGGATCGGATCACGACAGATAGCCGCGTTAGCCACGCGACCGACCCCGCTGCACCGCAATTCACGCTGGCAATCAAGGCTGAAAAACGCGGCGATGATGTGAAATTGCCCGAAGCGCTGGCCAAACTCATGGACGAAGACACCGCCCTCCTTGCCGCTTTTGCCGAGGATACGGGCGAACATGTGCTGCACGGACAGGGCGACACCCAGCTTCGTTTGGCGCTGGAAAAGCTGGAAAGCCGTTTTGGTTTGAAAATCGCCGCCAGCACGCCGCGTATTGCCTACCGTGAAACGATCCAGAAAGCCGTTATCAACAAATTTCGCCATAAAAAACAAAGCGGTGGGCACGGCGAATTTGGCGAGGTAGAGCTGAAAATCAGCCCTCTGCCCCGTGGACAGGGTTTCGCCTTCAGCGAAACCATCCATGGCGGTGTGGTGCCCAAGCAATATCATAGCGCGGTTGAGGCCGGGGTGCGCGACGCACTTTCCGCTGGCCCCATGGGCAACCCGGTTGTCGACGTCATGGTTGAGCTGGTCGACGGCAAACACCACTCGGTCGACAGTTCGGAAATGGCCTTCCGCAAGGCTGGCGCACAGGCCACTCGCGATGCGCTAAAACAAG
>CAYSBG010000201.1:0-4589 GCA_964429125.1 uncultured Aliiroseovarius sp. | reverse complement strand
CGCGCGCGCCCGGGCATCGTGCACCGGATCGACAAGGATACGGCCGGGCTGTTGGTGGTGGCCAAAACCGACGCCGCCCACCAGGCGCTGGGGGCGCAATTTGCTGCCCACACGGTTGCGCGGGCGTACAAGGCCATCGTCCACGGCGCCCCGGATCATGGGGATCCGCGCCTGAAGGGAGTGAAGGGGGTCAGCTTTGAGCCGGGCAACATTCTGCGCATCACTACCCAATTGGCGCGCCACAAGACAGACCGTCAGCGCCAGGCGGTGTTGTTTCATGGCGGGCGCCATGCGGTGACGCGCGCGCGTATCGAACAGGCGTTTGGCACACCGGCACAGGCCGCTCTGGTAACCTGCTGGCTGGAAACCGGCCGCACCCACCAGATACGGGTGCATATGGCCCACGCGGGGCACGGGCTGATTGGTGACAAAACCTATGGCGGGCGGCGCAAATTGTCGCCCAGGGTTCTGGGGGAGGGCGCGGTCGAGGCCGCACGCTTGTTCCCGCGCCAGGCGCTGCACGCGGAGACGTTGGGGTTTCGCCATCCGGTGAGCGGTGCGGATATGTCGTTTAGCGCGACGATGCCCGCGGACATGGCCGAATTGCTAAGGGCCCTTGCTGCGGGCGGGCAGGAGGGCAGCTAACAGCGCCTGCAAATCGGTTTGGTTGGCGTCATGCCCTGTGGGGCTTATTGCCTCAAGGCCGATCAATGCTGCGTAAAGAATGCGCGCCTTTTGCTTGGCCTCGGCGGCGGGCAGGCCATATTGCGCCATCAGGCCGGTGACAAAATCGAGGCGCTGGCGGTCGATTTCCGTAACCGCTTCCAGGACAACGCTGTCATAGCGTGCCCAATCGCGAATCGCGGCCTCGGTGATCGGGTCGCCAAGCGGGGTGTCGCGTGGTTGAACCGAAAGCACCAAAAGCCGCGATAATGCTGCGCGCGGCGCTTGTTGCGTGCGGGTGATTTCGCCAATGATGTCGCTGGTGGCTGCGGCGCGCCAGTAGGTAAGCATTGCCGATTTCAGAGATGCTACATCCTTGAAATGCCAATAAAAGCTCCCCTTGCTTACCTGTAGCGTCCGGGCCAGGCGCTCGGCCTTCAAGGCTTCGGGCCCACCTTTGGTCAAAGCGCAAAAAGCTGTGCGAATCCAAGCTTCGCGGTTCAGTTTCGGTTTTCCGCTCATGCCATACCATACGGTTGGGTATGGACATTCGCAAGGCGTATGGCATACCATACGCAAGCGTATGGAGGTGGGAAGATGTTAATCGCCAATGGAATCGCCAGTGGAATCGCCGGTGGGATCGCCGCAATCTTGGGGGCCACCGCCCTGTTGCATGTGTATTGGGCCGCGGGCGGATTGTGGCCTGCCCGCAGCGAGGCTGAATTGGTGGCCCGGGTTATTGGAGCGTCGGCCGATAAAATGCCGCCACGCTGGCTGACATTTGCGGTCGCGGTTTTGATCGCGCTGGCCGGATTGTGGCCGTTCGTTTTTCTTGGCATGGTCTCTTTGCCGGTGCCAGAATGGCTTGTCACACGCGGCATGTGGGGGCTGTGTGGCATTTTCCTGCTGCGGGGGGCCGTGACATATGTGCCAGGGCTGTGGCAAGGCCCGGATCGGGTGCCGTTTTTTCGGCTCAACCGGCGATATTTTTCCCCATTGATCCTGGCGATCGGCCTTGGATACCTGGTTTTGCTGCGTGCCTGAGCCGTCAAAACACACCGCACAAAGGCGTGAAAAAGCTGCGAATTGCCTTTAAAACGGCTGATAAGCGGTTCATAGGATGTTAAGAATTCTGCGGCAAAAACTTGATTTGCCCCGCAGGAGGCCTATATCAATGTTAACCCTCGAAACATTCGGGGGAAGACAGGGGGAGCACGCCATGAGCAACTACAAAAATCTGCCCGTACCCACGCCAGAAGGCGGCATGAACCGGTATTTGCAGGAAATCCGCAAATTTCCCATGCTGGAACCCGAGCAGGAATATATGTTGGCCAAGCGCTGGGTCGATCATCAGGATACCGATGCGGCGCATCAACTGGTGACCAGCCATTTGCGCCTGGCGGCCAAAATCGCCATGGGATATCGCGGCTATGGGTTGCCCCAGGCCGAGGTGATTTCCGAGGCCAACGTGGGCCTGATGCAGGCGGTGAAACGCTTTGACCCGGAAAAGGGCTTTCGCCTTGCCACCTATGCGATGTGGTGGATTCGCGCCGCCATTCAGGAGTACATCCTGCGTTCGTGGTCGCTGGTAAAACTGGGCACGACCAGCGCGCAAAAGAAGCTGTTTTTCAACCTGCGCAAGGCCAAGGCGCGCATCGGCGCGCTGGAAGACGGCGACTTGCGCCCGGAAAATGTCAAACGTATTGCTAACGACCTGAACGTCACCGAGGACGAGGTGATCAGCATGAACCGGCGCATGTCCGGGGGGGACGCGTCGTTGAATGCCACGGTATCGTCGGATGGCGAAGGCACCATGCAATGGCAGGATTGGCTGGAAGACGAGAGCGCCGATCAGGCCGGGGATTACGCCGAAAAAGACGAGTTGGACGTGCGCCGTGAATTGCTGGCGCAGGCGATGGATGTGCTTAATGAACGCGAGCAGGACATCCTGACCAAGCGGCGCCTGAGCGAGCCGGCAAAAACCCTGGAAGACCTTGCGGGGGTCTATAGCGTCAGTCGCGAACGAATTCGCCAGATCGAAGTGCGGGCGTTTGAGAAGCTGCAGGCACGGATGCGGGAATTGGCGTCAGACAAAGGTTTGCTCGAGGACGCGTGAGCGATTTCGCCTGCTGACGCAGGCGACCGGCCGGGGGGTTCACCCCCGGACCCCCAAGGTATTTACGCCAAGATGAAGTCTAGTCGGGAAGCAAGCCTTGTTCGCCGAGGAGCCGGGAAGCTTCGGTCGCCGGTTTTGCCAGAAGCGCCCGGTCTTCACCGGGGAAAAACCGGGCGCGCAGGGCGGTGGCCATGGGGCGCGGTTGGCTGAGCACCACATTCGGGCCAAGGCGGGTGGTTTCGGCGATCCAGCTTTTGACCAACGCGACCTGCGCGGCCTTGGTGGCGCCGTAGCCGGAGAAGTATTTTTCGCCCGCGTGGTTATCCCCAAAGAACAGCGCAGTTCCGGTCTCGCCCAGAAGCGGCTCGACATAGGTGATCAGCCGTTGAGTGGCGTTGACATTGGTGGCCAGTGCTTTGTCCCAGTCTTTTTCGTCCAGATGCGGTGTGGGGGTCAGTTGTGGCGCCTGGATGGCGGTATGCGCCCAGAGGTTGAGCTTGCCCCAACGGTCATGGATTGCCCGGCAAAGCTGGGCCATGGCGTCTTTGTTGGTGATGTCCATCGGCGCCAGTGTGGCCTCGCCGCCTGCTTCGCGGATGCGGTCGTCCAACTCTTCGAGGGCGCCGGTGGTGCGGGCCACGGCGATAATGTGATGGGTGGGGGCAAGCGCCAAGGCCAAAGCGGCACCAAGGCCGCGCGAGGCGCCGGTGATCAGGGCGGTATTCTCGGGTTTTTCACTCATGCGCCGGGTTTGCGCCATGTCTGCGTTGGCGTCAAGCGTGACGGATTGGCGCGTGGCGGGCTGCTGCACAGCAGCCCGCCACGCGCCCCCGGGCGGTGCCGAAGGCAGCGCAATCGCCCAAGGGGCGAAATGGTTCAGGGAGACGGCGCGCTGAAGCGGAGTGACAGGCAGGACATGCCGCCGTCGAGTTTGGCGGCCTGTTCATTGTTGATCTGGTGCACATCATAGCCGGCGGTGTGCAGCATTTCCGCGGTTGCCGGGAAACCTGCCGGGAGCAATACCACGCCGTTAAAGCGGATTGTATTCGCGGCGGCTTCCTCTCCTGCGGGAATAGTCAGGACCTCGTAGCCGGCGAAGCAGCCGGTAGCCGCCAGGCGCGTGGTGGCGAGGATGGTTTCCGGTGCCAGCAGGGAGCAATCGGTTTTGAAGTGCAGCACCTCGGGCGGGGTTTGGACAATGCGCAGTTTGTGGCCCCATGGGGCGATAATTTCAGCAAGGGCTTGGGCGCCCGCGCGATTGGTACGCGCCGACAGACCAACGAGTATCTCACGCCCGGTTGCCAGCACGTCGCCACCTTCCACCTGGCCGTCGGGCAGGGGGGTGGTCTGGCCGTAGTAGCGTTCCAGCGCCGGGGCAATCAAAGGCGCTTCGCCTTGTCGGCTGGGTGCGCCGGGGGTAAGGATCACGGCGCCTTCCGGCAGGCATAGGGCGGTGTCCTCGACAAACAGGCTGTCCGGGAATTCTTCTGCGGGATCAAGTACTTCAACCTGTGCGCCTGTCGCGCGCAGGGCCGCGACATAGGCATCATGGTCGGCGCGCAGGCGGGCAATGTCGGGCGCGCCCATGTCGATGGCGCGCAGCCCGTTCACGGCGCTGGCGGCCGGGCGGCGGCACATGGCGTGGCTGAAGCGGATCGGCCAGTCCTCGGCGCGGCTCATTCAGCAGCCTCCATTTGAAAGCCCTTCTCGATCATGTCGCTGGGGATAACCGGGTATTGTCCGGAGAAACAGGCATCGCAATATTGCGGGGCGCCGGGGTCGCGCCCGCCGGCCTCGCCCACCGCGCGGT
>CAYSBG010000200.1:0-4605 GCA_964429125.1 uncultured Aliiroseovarius sp. | reverse complement strand
CGCGTCCGTCCCTGGATGCGATTACCCCCGTACTCGGCGGGTTTTCTTCGGCGTCGGATGGCACCGGCGAGGACACCCCGGCGCCGCGCCGCAAACGCCGCCGCAGCAGCAGATAACAAACCAATATGAGACGCCTCTGGTCGGTAAGCGGCAAAACCAAGTCGCAAAAGGCCAATACTCGCCGGCCAGATATGCGCAAGTATGATGCATTACCAACGCCTTCACCGGCAATTTGAGCGGAGCCACCATGTCAGACGAACCCGAGGACGACCTGATCCTGAGCGAACTCAGCGACGAAGAACTTGTGCTGCAGATGCATGACGACCTGTATGACGGGCTCAGAGATGAGATCATGGAAGGTGTGAACATCCTGCTTGGGCGCGATTGGGAACCCTACAAGGTGCTCACCGAAGCCCTGGTTGCCGGCATGACCATCGTCGGCATCGATTTCCGGGACGGCATTTTGTTCGTCCCCGAGGTGTTGCTGGCAGCCAATGCAATGAAAGGCGGCATGTCTATCCTCAAGCCGCTTTTGGCCGAGACCGGCGCGCCGCGCATGGGTAAAATGGTCATCGGCACGGTCAAGGGCGACATTCACGACATCGGCAAGAACCTGGTGGCGATGATGATGGAGGGCGCGGGCTTTGAGGTGGTTGACCTGGGCATCAACAACCCGGTGGAAAACTACCTGGAAGCGCTGGAAAAAGAGAATGCCG
Organism: uncultured Aliiroseovarius sp.; assembly: GCA_964429125.1. GTDB lineage: Bacteria > Pseudomonadota > Alphaproteobacteria > Rhodobacterales > Rhodobacteraceae > JAAEUB01. Next base: position 3,889 of record CAYSBG010000200.1, on the reverse strand, counting down.
ACATCCTTGGTATGTCCGCCCTGTTGACCACGACCATGCCCTATATGAAAGTTGTGATTGATACCCTGGTGGAGCAGGGCAAGCGCGACGATTATATCGTGCTGGTCGGGGGGGCCCCGCTGAATGAGGAGTTCTCCAAGGCAATTGGCGCCGACAGTTATTGCCGTGACGCCGCCGTGGCCGTGGAAACCGCCAAGGAATACATGACGCGAAAACACAACCAGATGACCGCCTGACCTGTCGCCACACGCATGCTTTACTATCATGTGCTTGCGTTATGGCGATGGAATTCGCTTCCCTTTCGCGCAAACCAACGCCATTCTGCGCGTGGGTGGAACCAAGAGGGAAGTACAATGTCGTGGGGGAAGTTTGCCTTTCTGCTGGCGCTGATCCTCGGAGCGGCGGGGCTTAGCGTTTGGGTTGTTTTTCTGGCCGTGCGCGCCGACGCACTTGGTGGCAGTGTTTTTCGCGCCCTGGTGCCGTTGCTCATCCTCGCCAGCGTCGCGATGCGTGCCTTACGCAAGGGCCGGGAAAAATGACGTCGACAATTCACGCACGCCATCAGATCTATGGCGCCGCGCTTGCGCGCATTCATGCCCAATCCTATGGCGATACCTTCGCCCCCGCCTGGCCCTGGCTGGCCAAACAGATCCTTGCCGCCTCGGACGCCCCCAAATTACTGGATCTTGGCTGTGGCGATGGACGCTGGCTGGCCTATGCAAAATCCTTCAACATTGACGTACAAGGATTTGATTCCAGTCCATTTTTTGTTGAAATGGCCACGAAGTCCGGCCTGCCTGTCAAATTGGAAAACGCCAGCAGCCCAAACCTGCCCGACGGGCTTAGCGCCGTGACGGCGTTGGGTGAAGTGCTGGCCTATAAACCGGCGGCTCTGGCCCCGGCGATCCTGAATATAGGACGCGTCTTGCCCAGCGGCGGGCTGTTATTTTTCGATCTTCCCGGCCCGGATGTGGCCGAAAGCGATCACGACCGGGGGGGCGACGGCTGGCGGATGAGCGTTCAGGTCCGCAAATCCGGCAAAACCCTGTTCCGAAAAATTCAGATCGAGACCCACGAAGGCATTGAGCAGGAACTGCATCAACAATTGCTTTTCACCCCCGAGGAAGTCATTGAAATTATAGAGGGTTTCGGGCTACACGGAGAAATTCTGGACAGCTATGGACCCTGTGCCCTGCTGCCCGGGCGATTTGCAATCCGCGGGGTGAAACCGTGAAACTGGATGACGACGCGCTGACCAATGACGGCCTGCTGAATGCCACAAACGGCAGCGTTTTGGTCATCGCTTGCGGCGCGCTCGCCCACGAAATAACCGCGTTGATCCGGCTGAACCGCTGGGACCATATCAGCCTCCTGTGCCTGCCGGCAATCTGGCACAACAGCCCGGAAAGGATCGCCGACGGGGTTGAAGAACTGGTGATAAAGCACGGAAAAAACTACGATAAACTGTTTTGTGCCTATGCGGATTGCGGCACTGGAGGTGGGTTGAAAAAGGTTTGTGACCAGCTAGGGATCGAAATGATCGAGGGGCCGCATTGCTATTCGTTCTTCGAGGGGAATGCCACCTTTGCCGCGCATGGCGAAGATGAAATCACCACCTTTTATCTGACCGATTTTCTGGCCCGGCAATTTGACGCATTCGTCATCCGCCCTCTGGGTCTGGACCGCCACCCTGAATTGCGCAACGCCTATTTTGGCCATTACGAAAAACTTGTCTATCTGGCGCAGACCGATGATGCGGCCCTGGATGCCAAGGCCAAAGCGGCCGCCGCCCGCCTTGAACTGACCTATGAGCGCCGCTTTACCGGCTACGGCGACCTTGCAACGGCCCTGGTCCAACTTGGCCATCCGTAGCTTGGTCAGGCCAGCCCGCCTTGCGCTTCGGCAGCCAATTTGCGAATACGCTCGACCATCGCCCGCAAACCATTGGACCGTTGCGCCGAAAGATGATCGTTCAGACCCAGGCGCGCCAGTTCGCCCTGGGCGTCAATAGCGCCGACCTCGCCCACCGGCACCCCGTCATACAACGCATGCAGCAACGCGATCAGCCCACGCACGATCAATGCGTCGCTCTCTCCCTGAAAATGAAAGACGCCGTCGGCAATCTCGGGGTGCAGCCAAACCTGGCTCATGCAGCCATCGACCTTGGTTGCCGGCACCTTCAAGGCCGCGTCCATCGGCGCCATCGCCTTGCCCAGGTCGATCACATGCCCATAGCGCGCCTCCCAATCGTCCAGAAAGGCAAAATCCTCGGCGATTTCCTCAAATGCTGTGCTGGCCATCCTGTCCTCCGGTTCAAGCCCGGCGTAAATAGGCGCGAAAGCGGCAAAGGTCCAGCCCCGGTGCCGCATCAGCCGTGCGACCTCTTTTCAAAGCCATCGCTTTGCGATACCCAAAGGAAGCTTCCTGCCCAATGGGCGCACAGGTGAGGGAATTTCATGTCGGGCCGAGTCGTAATCGCATTGTCACTGATCCTTGGATTGTCCGCGTGCGAAAGCCGCCTCAACCCGGTAAACTGGTTTTCCTTTGGCAAGAACGATGGGGTCATTCTGGAGCCGGCCGGCGGCTACGGCAGCACCGATGACACCCGCGAGCTTGTCTCGCAAGTCACTGAATTCAAAGTTCTTCGCAGTACAGGCGGGGCAATACTGCAGGTCACGGGCCTGCCCCCGCGGCAAGGGTATTGGCGCGCAGAACTGGTGGCCGAGAATGACGAGCGGCCAGTTGACGGTGTGCTGACCTATACGTTTCGCATAAACGAGCCGCCGGTAAATACCCGTCAGGGATCGCCGTATTCGCGTGAGATCATCGTCGCCCAATTCGTATCCGATGGGAAACTGGCTGGGGTGCGACGGATTCGCATCGTCGGCGCCAACAATTCGATGACCGCCAGACGCTGATCGCGCCGACTGGCGCCTATCCGATCTCGATGGTTTCAACCCGGGTGCCGCGCGCGGTGAGCGCCAGCTTGCCTTCGCACAGCTTGACCGCGTCCTCCCCGAAGACCTGCGCGCGCCAGCCTTTCAGCGCGGCAATGTCGCGCTTGCCGGCAGCCAGGGCGTCCAGATCCGCCGCGTTGGCAATCAGCTTTTGCGCGACCTTTTCCTTATCGCAGCGCGCCTTGAGCAGGACTCGCAGCAGATCTGCCAAAGCCGGGTTCACCTGCAGCTTGTCGCGCGCGCCCCGCACCGGTTTGGGCTGAGCATCTTTGGGGACCGCTTTACCGGCCTTGATCGCCGCCAATATCCCCTCGGCGATATCGCCCTTGCGGGCCTCGCGCAATAAAAGCCGCGAGCGCCCCAATTCCTGCATGTCCTTGGGCTTGACCGAGGCCAGTTCCATCAGCGCATCATCCTTGAACACCCGGTTGCGGGGGATATTGCGGGTTTGGGCGTGGTGTTCGCGAAACCGGGCCAGCTCGCGCGAGATAGCCAGAAACAGCCCGGAATTCGTGCGTGTTTTCAACCGCTTCCAGGCATCTTCGGGTTTGATCACATAGGTTTCCGGGCTGGTCAGGACCTGCATTTCCTCCTCCAGCCAGGGCGCGCGTCCGGTGCGTTGCAGCTCATCGCGCAGCCATTCATAGATCTGGCGCAGGTGGGTCACGTCGCCAATCGCATAGGTCTTTTGCGCGTCCGTCAACGGACGTCGGGCCCAGTCGGTAAACCGCGAGCTTTTGTCGATCTGCGCGCGGGCAATTTTTCGCACCAATGTCTCGTACCCCGCCTGGTCGCCAAAGCCACAGACCATCGCCGCGACCTGGGTGTCAAACAGCGGTTTGGGGAAAATCCCCGCATCGTGGAAAAAGATCTCCAGATCCTGGCGGGCGGCGTGGAACACCTTGACCACCGCCGTGTTGGCAAAAAGTGCG
>CAYSBG010000199.1:0-4606 GCA_964429125.1 uncultured Aliiroseovarius sp. | reverse complement strand
TCAGTCGACCATACACACCGGCGGACCATCAATTCCCGGCTCGGGCCTGATTGACGCCGACATGGTGCTGGAAACCGGCGCCGATGTGATCGGCCACATAAATGGCGGCCATTCTGCCTTGCCCGACGACCAGATCATCTGCCTGTGCGAAAACTGCACCAAGGGGCTGGAGATCGTCCACAACGGCAACGAGCGCGCCGCGGTTCTGACGCTGAATACGGCGCGCGAGTTGAAACAATTGGAGCGGGTCATTCTGGGAACCGACGGGCCCGCGGGTTCGGGCGCGCAGCCCTTGGGCATTCTGCGCATGGTGGCCATGCTTTCTGCCTTTGGCAACGTGCCCGCCGAGCAAGCCTTTTGCTTTGCCACCGGCAACACCGCACGCGAGCGCGGGCTTGATTGCGGGCTGATCGAAGTTGGCCGGTCGGCCGATTTCGTGCTGATGGATCAGGCCCAGCATGCTGCGGGTAACGGGCTGCTGGACTCGGTCCAGATGGGCAATCTGCCGGGCGTTGGCATGACGATTATTGATGGAGTAATCCGTTCGCACCGCTCGCGCAACACGCCGCCCGCCGGGCGCCTTCCTGAGGTCATTGCCGGATAAATGGCGCGAATTCGCCTTGCAAAACACCTGTGCTGGAGCGCTGTTCTCTGGCCCGTGAACGCCTCGGCGCATGTATCGGAGCGCGCGATTGTTTTGCTGTTGCCAACCGATGTATACCGCATCGTCGGCGTTGGCGCGGTAGTGGCGACGATCTTGCTAACGCTGCTTTTACCCAGGCGCGTTGCCAAATGCGTCCCCCCGCGCGCGTGGCGGCCCAAAGCGCCGCAATCAGGTATCGGCGCAATACTCGGGTTTTTGCTGTTCGCCACGCTCATCGCTTTTGGCTTGTGGGGGACTCACAATTCCCTCGCCAATTTGCTGCCGCTCACGCTGTTTTCACTTTGGTGGCTGGCCGGCTTGGTCATGGCAGCGGTCATTGGCGATTTCTGGCGCTTTTTCAACCCTTGGGCAGCACCGGTTGCCTGGGTTTTCCGCAATCCGCCCAAACCTTTGCCTGACTGGGTTGGCTATTGGCCCGCATTGCCAAGCTATTTTGTTTTCGCGGTTTATTACCTTTCCGACATCGCCCCAACCGACCCAGATCATCTGGCGCGGGTTACGCTGGTTTACTGGGCGGTCCATTTCCTGCTTGCAGGCAGATACGGCAACCTGTGGCTGGCGAGGGGCGAAGGGTTTGGCGTGCTGTTTTCCCTGGTTGGAAGATTGTCGCCGATCCGCTGGCATGCGGCAAGGCTTCGCCTGCCCGGTTCCGGGCTAGTATTAAGCGGTAAAGTCCCAAAATCATTGGGGTTATTCACTTTACTCTTCCTTGCCACAGGCTCTTTCGACGGGCTGAACGAGACCTTTTGGTGGATGGCGCGGATTGGCATCAACCCGCTGGACTTTCCCGGCCGCTCAGCGGTCATATGGCAAAATCGGATTGGCCTTGCTCTGGTTTTTTTCGCCTTGATTGGCGCCTTTACGTTAACCGTCTGGCTTGGCTTGGCGCTGGCGGGGGCGTCCGATCGACTGGGGGAAATATGGGCAAAAATGGCCCTGACCTTGCTGCCCATCGCCACCGCCTACCACTTCGCCCATTACCTGCCCAGCCTGATGGTCAGCCTGCAATACTGGATTTTGGCGCTCAACGATCCGCTGGACAATGGCGCGCATTGGCTTGGCCTTGACTGGCAGGTATCCACCGGATTCCTGAACTACCATGCCAGTGTCCGCGCGATCTGGTTGAGCCAAGCCACAGCAATTGTGGTCGGGCATATGTTGAGCGTCCTGCTGGCCCATATCGTTGCACTTAACCTGTTCAAAGTTCACCTGCGCGCCCTGATTTCGCAAGTCTTTGTGGTCCTGTTCATGGTGTTTTATACATGGCTTGGCCTTTGGCTATTGGCCTCTCCAACCGCATTGTAAAGCGCCGGTTTGCGCGAAAATGGCAAAATGACTCGACAAATCGTTTGTATGCAATCAATCTAAAGCCAGAATAATCGACCGCACAAGCGGCAGGACACCAACGGGAGATGACAAATGACCAAATCGGACCAGAAAACAGGCCTCACCAGACGCGGGATGCTCACCGGCATGGCCGCCACATCCCTTGCCGCCTCGGCCCTGCCCGGCCACCTTTTCGGCGCCACCGACGCCCCTATCAAGATCGGCTTTCAGGTACACCGCACCGGCATAGGCGCCGCCTATGGGCGCTGGTATGAGCGCACCACAAACGCCGCAGCGCAGGTGATCAACGCAGCCGGCGGCATCAACGGACGCCCGGTCGAGATCATCGCCGAAGACGACGGCACCGACCCCAAACGCGGCGCCGAGGTGCTGGAAAAATTTGCCAACCAGCACAAGTGCGATATCGCCTATGGCACGCTGTTCAGCCACGTGGTCATCGGCTCGGCCCCGCGCGCGGGCGAGCTGAAACTGCCGTATTTCGTGGTCAGCGAAGGCCACCATGTGGCCAGCGGCATGCTCAACCGCTATACGCTGCAACCCGGCATTACCGACGTGAAAAGCCAGGTGCAGGCGATGGCGCCGTTTGTAGCCGGTAATCTGGGCAAAAAGGTCACGATGATCTTCCCGGATTTTGCCTTTGGCCATGACCATCGCGACTTTTTCTCCGCCGCCATCGAAAAGGAAGGCGGACAGGTTGTCGCGAAAATCGCCATTCCGCCAACCGAGACCTCGTTTACCAAGTATTTCCCGCAAATTCCGCGCGAAACCGAGGTGATCTATCATGTCATGGTCGGCCCCGCGGTGCTGACCTTTGTCAAGGAAATGGGCGAGTTCTTTGGCCCCTCCAGCCCGGAAATCTTTGGCTTCATCGATTCTCTGGAAGCAGTCGATATGGCCACGCCGGGGCTGGAATTTCTTGAAGGCAGCTATTTCTGGGAAGGCATGCCGCGCTATGCGCAGCCCGATCAGACAGATTACGATAAGTTTTATCGTGCCAAAGTGGGGATCGACGATAACGGCGCCTCACTTAACGATCCCAAGGACGTCTCGACGGCCGCCCATATGTTTGGCTGCTGGGAAACGCTGCATGTGATCAAGGACGGAATGGAGGCGGCCAATTACATGGGCCCTAGCGACCGCGCCGCCCTGATCGAAGCCGTGGAAGCTATGACAAACATGGAGGCCGGACAAGCCCACCCGCAAGGGCCAAAACTGTTCAACGGCAAGACCCATCAGGTATTTGGCGTCCAATATATCAGCCAGGTCACCAACGGGCGTCTGGACGTGAAACACACCACTTCGATCGAAGACGGGCTTTACCCGGACGAGGTGGACTATACCACGCAAAGCTTCTGATAAATCGGCGCCCTGGATTGATTAACTCCGGGGCGCAAACTTCTGGAATTCAACATTTAAATGGAATTCGGACCTCATCTGATCCTGGCCATGCTCGAAGGCCTTGTCCAGGCCAGCGTGCTGACGCTGACCGCGCTGGGCCTAAGCCTTGTGTTCGGCGTCATGCGCGTGGTCAACGTCGCCCATGGCGAGTTTTTCATGCTTGGCGCGGTGCTGGCGTGGTGGATTACTTCGCTGGTCGGTGGCCCGCCCGCATTGGCCTTTGTCATCGCCCTGATCGGCGCCCCGCTGGCGGTGGGTTCGTTGGCGGCGGCGGCCGATTGGCTGGTTCTGCGCCGCATTGACTATGACCCGGAGCGCACCATCGTCGCCACTATCGGCCTGCTCTATATCATCCAGCAAGTCACCCTGATGACCTATGGGCCCGAAGCCCGGCCGGTTACCCCGCCGTTTAACCAACGGCTGGCGATTCCGTGGTTTGAGTGGGGCAACAACGGCGTGGAATTCTATTTCCCCTGGGGGTTGTCAACGACCTCTTACAAGCTGTTCGTTATCAGCGCCGCGATTGCCGTTGGCCTTGCGCTTTGGGCGGTCATGGCGCGCAGCCGGCTGGGCCTGATCCTGCGCGCCACCCAGCAGGACAGCGAGACCGCGCAGGCCTTTGGTGTGCCGGTCGAGCGGGTCTATGCGCTGGTTTTCGGTCTGGGTGCGGCGCTGGCCGCACTTGGTGCGGTGCTGGTGGTGCCAATCCAGCAAGCGCATTACCTGATGGGCGGCGATCCGCTGTTGCTAAGCTTTATCGTGGTGATCATTGGTGGGCTGGGCAGCCTGCGCGGCACGGTGCTGGCGGCGGTGCTGATCGGTATGAGCGACGGGATCATTTCGGTGTTCTTCTCGCCCACCCTGGCGAAAATCCTTGCCACCCTGCTGGTGGCGCTGGTGCTGGTGTACCGTCCGCAGGGGTTGTTTGGAAAGGTACGCGCATGAGCCGGGCCGTCACGCTGCATCTGGCGGTAATCGCGATGCTTTTCGCCGGGCAATTCCTGCTTCCGGCCTATCACCACGGGGTTTTGGCGCGGATCATGGTCATGGCGGTGTTTGCCATGGGCTATAACCTGATGTTTGGCTATACGGGGCTGCTTAGCCTGGGCCATGCGATGTTTTTTGCCGCGGGCATGTATGGCACCGGGCTGGCGATCAAGCTGGCGGGCGCCGGGGTGGTGGTCGCCTTTGGCGTGG
>CAYSBG010000198.1:0-4612 GCA_964429125.1 uncultured Aliiroseovarius sp. | reverse complement strand
ACCCCGCCGGTCACGGTCAAAACCCTGGACGAAGCCCGCGCTTTGGCCGTGCGTCATCACCCGGACATGTTGACCGTTCAACGCAATGTCACCATCGCGGAAATGAACGTTGAACTGGCTCTGGCAGCGATGAAACCGACGCTGAGTGCTTCGGCAAGTGCCAGTGTTGCGGCGCCGAATGTGGGCGCCACCACCTATGCCAACCAGATCGGCGTTACCCTTTCGGGGCCGATTTACCAGGGCGGGCGCCTGAGCGCGCTTTACCGCCGCGCTCAGGCACAAAGAGACGCAGCACGCGCCGGCCTGCACGTCACCCGCGCCGGGATCGAGCAGAAAGTCTCCAATGCCTGGGCGGGCCTGGCCATTGCTGCGGCCAGCATAGAGGCCACACAGCGCCAGATCCGCGCCACCACCGTTGCCCTGCGTGGCGCCCGTGAAGAGCTGAGCCTGGGCTCACGCACCATGCTTGACGTGTTGAACGCCGAGCAAACCCTTCTGGACGCGCGGGCCGGCGCGATCACCGCACAGTCGGATCAGTATCTTGCAGTCTATCAACTGCTGGCGTCCATGGGCCTGCTGACGGCCGAGCATCTGCGTTTGGGCATTGCCACCTATGATCCCGAGGCCTATTTCAACGCGGTGAAAAACGCCCCGGTCACACAGGTCTCGCCACAAGGTGAACGCCTGGATGCGGTGATCAAGGCATTGGGTCTTACCAACAATTGATCATGCGCACCCGCGCGGTTTTGTGGGCGCCTGTGTTTAATCGCTGTCGAAGATCGCCTGCAAAGCACGTCAGGAAAACCGCGCACCAAGCAAATGCGTAAGCGTCGCTCCGGTCTCGTACCAGACGTGCTTCACCCCCGTGAATGCCTCGCGATGGGCACTGATTGGCACCAGAGGCAATAGGCTGTTATCCCGGTTCAGCAAAGCCTTGGCGGCCGCCGCGCCGAACAGCGTCCCCGGCCCGATGCCGCGCCCGGAATAGCCAAAGCACGCCAGTGCATTTTCCCCCGGCGCAAGTATTTTTGGCAGGTGATCGCCGGTCATGGCGATCCGCCCGTGCCACGCATGGGCGATTTCCACCCCGGCAAGCTGCGGGAAAAGTGTGGCCAGTTTTCGCCGGGCCCAGGCCAGATGGATACGCCCGCCCGGCCGATCCAGATTGCCAATACCGCCAATAATCAGCCGCCGATCCTGGTCCAGTCGATAAGACGACATGACCTGTGCGGTGTCCCAGCATCCCTCGCCCCCGGGCAGGATTTTCGCCCGCAGGCTGGGCGCAAGCGGCTTGGTTGCGATTTGGAAAAAGTCCACCGGAACGAAATCCTGCCGGGCAATTCCCAGGTTCCCACAGCCATAACCGTTGGTTGCAATCAGGAGCGCACCAGCGTTGATTACCGCACGCCCGGTGCGCACCTGCCAACCTGTTGCCACCGGCTGTATCTCCAGCGCCGGAACGTCCTCGCCAATTCGCGCACCGGCAGCTTGCGCCGCCTTGGCCAGGCCGCGTACATAGGCGAGCGGCTGGATCGTTCCGGCACGCGGATCAAACAGCGCGCCATGCACAGCCTCGCTGCCCACCCGTCGCTGCGCCGCCCGCGCGTCCAGCAATTCCACCGGCGCGCCCATGGAATCCAACTGCCGATAGCGCCGCTGTAAATCGGCAAATCCGCGCGGCGCATGGGCACAATGCAAAGTGCCCTTTCGTTGCGGCTCACAGGCGATAGAGAAACGATCAATCAGGTCAAAGACCATCGCTGGTGTCCCGGCCAGCACCTGGTTCAGGCGCCGTCCCGCTGCGTGGCCAAGCCGCGCGACAATCTCGTCGGGCGGGGTCCATAGCCCGGCATTTACCAACCCGACGTTACGTCCCGAGCCACCGTGGCCAATCCGGCGTGCCTCCAGTAACACCACCCGCGCCCCGGCCTCCGCCGCAGACAACGCCGCCGAGCAGCCGGTGAAACCGCCGCCGACAATAACAAGATCAGCCGTCATGTTCCCTGCAATCTCGGGCGTTTTCAGCTCAACTTTGCAGCTATGCGTCCACAGGTTAGTCTCCGTCCTGATGGCCATGCCCACCCCCGAAATGTGCCCATTCCCGGAAAGAGTTTGACTGGTTTTTCGGCAAAAGAAAACACCTGTCGGCGCGGCGCTGTCTGGGCAATCCCAGCCGCCTTTGTTAAGCTCGCGCCACCCTGTTTCAGGCTCATGCACGGACCCGACAATGCCCTATGAACTCGCCGATCTGCACGCCCTCGCATCGCTGCCCTTTTCCGGCATCGTTGACGTGCGCTCGCCCGCTGAATTTGCCGAAGACCACATCCCCGGCGCGCTCAACCTGCCAGTCCTTGACAACGCACAACGCGCCGAGGTCGGTACGCTCTATGTGCAACGCGATCGGTTCCTGGCGCGCCGGGTCGGGGCAGCACTTCTTGCGCGCAACGCCGCCGCGCATCTTGACGGCCCACTTGCGGAAATGGGCGCGGATTGGCGCCCGCTGGTCTATTGCTGGCGCGGTGGCCAACGTTCCGGGGCCTTCACCACAATTCTCAAACAGGTCGGTTGGCAGGCCGACACCTTGCGCGACGGGTACCGCGCCTTTCGCCGCGCCGTGGTCGCCGCCCTGTATGAAAACCCGGTGAAAACCCCGGTGATCCTGATCGACGGCGGCACCGGCACGGCCAAGACCCGTTTGCTTTCCGCCCTGGCGGCCCAAGGTGGTCAAGTCGTCGACCTGGAAGGGCTGGCCAACCATCGCGGCTCGCTTTTTGGTGGAACGGTGACCCCGCAGCCAACGCAAAAGGGCTTTGAGACGGCCCTGGCATTTGGCCTGCGAGACCTCGACCCATCCAGGCCATTGTTCGTCGAGGCCGAAAGCAGCAAAATCGGCCGGATCAACTTGCCGCCCATGCTATGGAAGGCCATGCGCGCCGCGCCGCGCATACGCCTTTCCGCCCCCCTCAAGGCCCGGGTCGCGCACCTTCTCGATGCCTATGAGGACTTTCTTGTCGACCCGGCGCGTTTTGAACCTGTGCTTGATAAACTCGTCCGTTTTCATGGGCATGCGCAGGTGAATGCCTGGCGTTCCATGGTTGCAAGTGGCAATTTCTCGCAACTGGCCGGTGAGTTGATCGAGCGTCACTATGACCCACGCTATACACGCAGCGAGGCCGCAAAAGGCGATGTCAATCTGGCATTGGAAACCCTTGATGACGACAGCCTGTCTCAGGCCGCCGGGAGCATTTTGCGCAAATTCGCGCCATAGATGGGGCGGGTTGGCCGACCTTCTACCCACGATGGACCCTATGGAAATGGGTAGCCGCTGACGGCTTGCAGCCGCGTTCAGGGTCCGCCGTGGTGGGCCATTCAGAGCAGGAAGCCCGCCGGCTAATTCATTTAATTTCAGATTTCTATTGACTTGGTTTAACCTTAAAGCATTTACTAGCCGGTATAGTAAAGCTGGCCAAAGAAGCCGCTTTCAGAAAACAAGGGAGAATATCTATGAACACATTCACACGCGCGATTACACTTGCGGCCGTCGCACTTGCTGCGGCCTCACCAGTCATGGCCGAATATCCGGAAAAACCCGTCAGTTTCGTTGTGCCTTTCCCGCCAGGTGATCTGGAAGACGTCTTGACCCGAATGATTGCGGAGGATTTTTCCGAGAAGTACGGCGTCGCTGCGGCGGTTGTTAACAAACCCGGCGGCGGCGGTGGCCCGTTCCCCGGCGCAATCGGTGTCGCCGGTGCTGCCGCTGATGGCTACACAATCGGTTCGTTCGTAATGGACGTGCCGCTGGTTGGCCCGATGATTGGCATTCCGGAGCTGAACCCAAACCCGTTTGAGCCGATTGGCATTTTCGTCACTTATCCGTTCGTAATCGCTGCAGCCAAGGATGCGCCTTATAACAACATGGCCGAACTGGCAGCCTATGCACAAGAGAACGACGTGGCCCTGGCCCATTTTGGTGCCGAGCTTACGCCAACCCAGGTTACCTTTGCCATGGCCAAGCAATTGGGCTTTGAATATGGCTCCGAGGCAGCGTTTGACGTGATCGACTGCAACACCTTTGCCTCTGGCGACGCGGATGTTGGAAATACCACTATTCAGTTGATCCTGCCCTGCCTCGATCAGGTGAAAATCCTGGTTTCCCTGACCGACGAGCGCATTCCGCTGGTGCCCGATAGCCAGTCCGTGGGCGAAGTCACCCCCGACGTGCAGCTGGCCCTGTGGAATGGGTTGTTCGTCCACAAGGATACGCCGGCCGATATCCGCGCCAAGATCGCGGCGTCCGCGGCCGAAACCATGGCCTCGCAACGCGCCCAGGACGTTGCCGCGCGCACCGGGGCTTCGGTTTACTGGAAGGACGCTGCCGCGTCGCAAGCGCAGATCGAACAGGATTTGGCGGTGATGGGGGTCATCGGCGGACTTCTCAGCCAGTAACCCTGTTTGCGGCTCTGCGTTGCGCCGAGTGCATGGCGCAGCGCGGACTTGGCTCCAGGACGATGTGAGATGCGCAGGGATGCGCAGGGATAGGCTATTGCCAAAAGGAACTCACCATGATGCAGGAAATTGTCGAAGGCAAATGGCTGGCCGCATTTCGCCGGGT
>CAYSBG010000197.1:0-4613 GCA_964429125.1 uncultured Aliiroseovarius sp. | reverse complement strand
ATCGAATTCGTCCGGCAGGGCGAACGCATTTGCTTGGGCAAACGCTGCCTCGCCCAACCAGCCGAATGCTGGAATCCGATCAGGCGCGACACGCTCAAATTGGCGGTTGCTCTGCGCCAGATCAAGTGCGGCGCGGATCAGGGGAGACATCTTTGTCCATTCTCATGCCATGGGCGCATGAGGTCAGGTTAGCCAACCGGGGCTAATCCTGCAAGTCGCCTCACCTGAGCAGGCTCTTGCCGGTCATTTCCGGCGGCTGTTCCAGCCCCATCAGCGCCAGCAACGTTGGCGCCAGGTCGGCCAGGCGTCCGTCGGCCAGCGCGTGCACGTCCGGTGCATTGAAGCAGATCACCGGCACCGGGTTGGTGGTGTGGGCGGTGTGCGGGCCGCCGGTTTCCGGGTCGATCATGGTCTCGCAATTGCCGTGGTCGGCGGTGACGATCATGGCCCCGCCCACCTGCTCCAGCGCCGCCATCACCTGCCCCAGCCCCTTATCCACGGCCTCGACCGCGCGAATGGCGGCGGGAATATCGCCGGTATGGCCAACCATGTCGGGGTTGGCGTAATTGCAGATGATCAGGTCATAATCCTGGCGGATGGCATCGACCAGATGATCGGTCACCTCGGCGGCAGACATTTCCGGGGCCAGATCATAGGTGGCGACCTTGGGGCTGGACGCCATATAACGCACCTCGCCATTCTCGGGCGCTTCCTTGCCACCATTGAAGAAAAAGGTGACGTGCGGGTATTTCTCGGTCTCGGCAATGCGGAATTGCTTGAGGCCATGGGCGGCGACCCAGGCGCCCAAAGTATTCACAATGTTGCGCGGCGGGAACATGGTTGTCATCCACGCATTATGCGCGTCGCTATATTCGACCATGCCTAGTATCCCCGAAAGCTTTGGGCGCCCGGAAATGTCGAAATCGGCGAAATCCGGCTGGCCAATCGCGCGCAGGATTTCCCTCGCCCGGTCGGCGCGGAAATTGGCAAAAAACAGCGCGTCACCGTCCTGCATCCCCGCGTATTCGCCAATCACACTAGGGGCGATGAACTCGTCGCTTTCGTCGCGTTTGTAGGCAGCGTCAATGGCCTCGACGGCGGTTTGCACCTGCTCGCCCTTGCCCTCAACCATTGCCGCGTAGGCCCGCGCGATCCGCTCCCAGCGGTTGTCGCGATCCATGGCGTAATAGCGCCCGATCACGGTGACGATACGCGCACCCGCAGGTAGGCGGGCCTCAAACGCCGGCAGCGTTTCGAGCGCCGAGCGCGGCGCCACATCGCGCCCATCGGTAATGGCGTGGATGGCGACCGTATGCCCGGCTGCGGTCAACACCCGCGCGGCTTCAAGGATATGGTCTTCGTGGCTATGCACACCGCCAGCACTGACCAGCCCGGCCAGATGCACCACGCCCTGCGCACCCGCCATAAAAGCCTGAAGCGCGGCGTTTTGCCCAAACGAGCCGTCCTCGACCGCCAGATCAATCGCGCCAAGATCCATCGCCACCACCCGCCCGGCACCGATATTGGTGTGGCCGACCTCGCTGTTACCCATCTGCCCGGTCGGCAGGCCGACATCACGCCCATGGGTCACGAGGGTTGCATGGGGAGAAACGGTCATCAGCCGGTCGAAATTCGGCGTCTCTCCCAGCAGGGGCGCGTTGGCGGCGCGTTCATCACGCAGCCCCCAACCGTCAAGGATACACAGGACGACTGGCTTGATTTTTGGCATGAAACGCTCTCCGCAGTGCTGCCGCGCCTGTTTATTCCGCCCGCTCCTTCAGCTCAAGCAGTAGTTCGTATGCCTCACGCCCATCGGCCAGATCAGCGAAGCCGACCCAGCGCCGGGACGAGCCGTTTTGCACCCCCAGCTGGCGCGTGATGGCAAAGCGCAGTCGGTCGGTTGCACCACGCTTCAGGGAAATCGGCGATTTGGCCTGAATCGTATAGGCAAGCACCCGGCCACGGTTGGCGATCATTGCCCGACTGGTCGATATCGCATACCAGGTGTCGGCGCGGTGGTTGCGGTCAACAAACCAGTGCGCCGCGCCCAGATATAGCCCCGCCAGCAGGAGAGGCAAACCCAGCATCGCCCCGGCAAATCCGCCCGCCAGGATTGCCCACAGCCCGACAAGCGCCAAAACCACGCCCAGCCCTGCCCAGATCAGCTTTGAACGGGTAAACAAGAACCCCTGCACTGGCCGCCCTTCCCAGAGGATGCGCTCCTCTTCTTTCAGTTTCAGCGGGATACCTCCGAGCGATTGGGTCATATCGAGTCCTCAAATAAAGGTCTGCGCCTCCAGCCGGTCGCGACGTTCCAGATGGGGGATAGCGTTGAATTGGGTCAGGGTAAGTCCTGCACCAATCGGATGCAAGCGATGCACCGAAGTATTCATGATCGACAGGCAGAGCCGGGCGAATGCACCCATTTCCAGCCCCATCGCCACCCGGATTGCCATGCCAATCAATCCGCCCGAGCTGACAACCAGCGCCCTTCCTTCACCCGTTGCAATCTCCTGCAACACCTCATCCACCCGGCTTTGAAAGTCGTGAAAACTCTCTGGCGCGCCCTCGATTTGCCCGTCCTGCCATGCGGTGAAAACCAGTGGCAAATGGGTGAGAAATCCGTCCCGGTCACTGGGCAAGGCAATGCCAAATTGTTCGTGCATCAGGTTGGACAGATCAAAATAGGCGACTTCGTTCAGGCGTACGTCCTGCACAATTTGCCCGTACCGACTCGCCTCCATGGCTTGTGCGGTTTCCACATGCCGCACCAAAGTGCCGGTATACACCCGGCCAAATTCCTCGCCGGTGGTGCGCAAATGCGCTCCCAACCAGGCGGCTTGCTGCTTGCCAAGGTCGGAAAGGCGGTCATACCCAGTTTCGTCAGTCGCGCCGGTCTGGGCCTGTCCGTGGCGGATAAGAGTGATCTGAGACATGGGCTATCCATAGGCGAGCAGCGCGGTGGTTGAAAGACTGGCAAGCCTCCAACTATGAATTATTTCGCATGTGGATGCGGTATGGCGGGTTTTGACCCGCCAATGTCGGAAAAGTTGCTGTGACCGGCCTTCGCCCATGCTGTAAGGTAGGGGCAATGGAGGCGCTCATGGTACAAAAAATCCGGTTCACGCTAGACGGGCGAAGGGTTGAAGCTGCACCCGGCGAAAGCATCTGGCAAGTGGCTGCGCGCGAAGGGGTCAGGATCGAGCATCTTTGCCACCGTGACGCACCGGGCTATCGCTCCGACGGAAATTGCCGCGCCTGTATGGTCGAGATCAAAGGCGAGCGGGTCCTGGCGGCCTCATGCAAGCGCGAACCAACGGAAGGTATGGAAGTTACCAGCGACTCGGCCCGGGCGGCGAACGCCCGGCGCTTGGTGGTGGAACTGCTGCTCGCTGACCAGCCCGAAGAGGCACATGATGCAGAGAGTCATCTGGCCAGAACCGCGCGCACTTTGGGGGTAACGGAAAGCCGCTTTCCCCCTATGGAAAACGCTGCGGTGCCGCTCCTGGATAATTCCCACATCGCCATGCAGGTCAATCTGGACGCCTGCATTTCCTGCGGGTTATGCGTGCGTGCCTGCCGCGAAGTGCAGGTCAACGATGTGATTGGTATGGCCGGGCGCGGGCATGGGGCTTATCCCGTGTTCGATCAGGCCGATCCGATGGGTGACAGCACCTGCGTGGCTTGTGGCGAATGCGTAGCGGTCTGCCCAACCGGCGCATTATTGCCTTCCAGCGTCCAAGGTGCTCGAGGATTTGATGAGGAAGTCCAAACCGTTTGCCCATTCTGCGGGGTTGGCTGTCAATTGAGCCTGAAGATCAAAGATGGCCGCATCGCCTATGACGAAGGCGCGGATGGGCCGGCCAACGAAAACCGCCTCTGCGTCAAAGGTCGGTTCGGCTATGACTACATCACCCACCCACACCGCCTGACCAAGCCTTTGATCCGCCGCGAAGGCGCGCTCAAGGGTATGGAGGTCAACCCCGGCGACCCGCTCAGCCATTTTCGCGAGGCGACGTGGGAGGAGGCGCTGGATCTGGCGGCTTCCGGTCTGGCACAGGTACGCGACGAAAGCGGGCCAGACGCGCTTGCCGGGTTCGGTAGTGCCAAATGCACCAATGAGGAGGCGTATCTGTTCCAACGCCTGATGCGACAGGGTATTGGTACCAACAACGTCGATCACTGCACGCGCCTGTGTCACGCATCCAGCGTGGCAGCGTTGCTGGAGAATGTCGGTTCTGGCGCGGTAACGGCGACGTTTAACGAGATCAAAAACGCCGATGTGGCCATCGTTATCGGCGCGAACCCTACCGAAAATCACCCGGTTGCGGCCACCTATTTCAAGCAGTTCGTGAAAGACGGCGGCAAGCTGATCGTCATGGACCCGCGAGGGCAGGCACTTCAACGCCATGCCACACATATGCTGAAGTTCCGGCCCTCGACGGATGTGGCGATGTTGAATGCTATTATGCATGTGATCGCCAAGGAAGGGATGGAAGACCGCGCCTACATCGACTGCTTTACGACTGGCTGGGAGGAGATGCGCGCTCTTTCGTTCGCTTTTGCGCCTTAAGACATGTAACTTGATGGTGGCATCCCCGCCGAGACCTTGC
>CAYSBG010000196.1:0-4615 GCA_964429125.1 uncultured Aliiroseovarius sp. | reverse complement strand
GGTGGAGCTGCGGGCAAACTTCCCCACCGATATGCGGAATAACGGTCTTGTCCTGAAACCCGGGGCGCGCGCTCTGGTGCCCACCGGCCTGAAGGTCGCGCTCCCGCAGGGCCATGAATGGCAAATCAGGCCGCGCTCTGGGCTGGCGTATAAACACGGTGTAACACTGGTCAATGCTCCTGGCACCATTGACGCGGATTATCGCGGCGAGGTCGCCATTTTGCTGATCAATCTGGGCGACGCCGCCTTTACCATTACCCATGGCGCGCGCATAGCCCAGGCGGTTCTGGCGCCGGTACTGCACGCGGATTTTCAAGAAGTCGACGCGTTGGACGGTACCGCACGCGGCGACGGTGGCTTTGGCTCAACCGGGCTGAAATAGAGGGCGCAATGGGTTCAGGATGGCTATTGGCGGTCGGCGCGGTTTTGGTCATAGGGGCCTATGCCATGGGTATCCGCGCGTTAAAGGCGCGGGCGAAAACACCAGAAACTCTACCGCAGGCAACGTTCAGCGACACCGAACTGAACCGCTATGCGCGTCATATCGTTTTGCGCGAAATTGGTGGGCCCGGGCAAAAGGCGCTCAAGGATGCCAAGGTCCTGGTGGTCGGCGCCGGTGGGCTGGGGGCGCCCGCATTGTTATATCTGGCCGCATCCGGAGTGGGCACGATCGGGGTGATCGACGATGATGTGGTAGATAATTCCAACCTTCAGCGCCAAGTCATCCACCGGGATGCGGATATCGGCAAACCCAAGGTTTTTTCCGCCGAGGCGGCAATGAAAGCACAAAACCCGGCGATCAATGTACGCCCATATGCGCGCCGACTTGAAGAGCAAACTGCGCGCACACTTTTCGCCGAATACGATGTAATCCTCGAAGGTAGTGACAATTTTGAGACCAAATACATGGTCAACCGGGCCGCAGCTGCGGCGGGAAAGCCGGTCGTAGGCGGCGCATTGAGCCAATGGGAGGGGCAGATTTCCGTTTGGGATCCGGCCCATGGAGGGCCCTGCTATCAATGCGTCTTTCCCGAGGCTCCGGCCCCGGGGCTGGCGCCATCCTGTTCGCAAGCGGGCGTGCTCGGCCCGCTGCCCGGGGTGATCGGCACGATGATGGCCGTCGAGACCATCAAGGAAATCACCGGCGCCGGGGACGGCCTGAAAGGGCGTTTGATGATCTATGACGCACTTTTTGCCGAGACCCGCGTGATCCGGGTGAAGCCCCGCAGGGAGTGTCCGGTTTGCGGGGTGCCCCGTGCCTGATATCCGGGCCTGATATCCGGGCCTGATATTTGGGCCTGATATTTGGCCGAACATTCCCCGCATGCTGCCGAAATCGGGTATTCACGGAGAAACCGGTAAGCCGATTCTCACCGCGTGAACCATTTATCACTATATTTTCAATATTTTAACCGACATCGGTTATGTGACTTGCATTTTTTCCGAGGCGTGCAATGCTGAACGCATGACGTCGCGAATGCATTTCTTCCGTTATGGGAGCCTGATTGCGCTGCTGGTCCTTGCCGTTTCGGCGATGGGCGTTGTTGGTACGACTGATCGAGCGAACGCGTTCAACCTGTATGCGGCGGGGGTGCAGGATGTACCTTCACTCCCCAAACAATCGGACGCCCACGCCAATACAAAGGCACCGATCGCACCGATGTCAGCAAGCTTTGCATCCTGTTGCGCCTGTGACGGCGTAACCACGCGTTCCGGGCATCGCCCGCAAAGCGCACACAAGATCATCGCGCGTTTCACGCCGCATGTTTTTTCCGACTTGCTGGATATCCCCCCTCCGGACGCGCCACCTCGAACCTGACACATGGGCGTTACAACCCTTTGGGTTGGCAACGCTTTGGTGGCTCCAGGTGAGCCACAGGGTTCGACGCGTCTGCGTCACTTCTACAATAATCCAAAGGCCTGAGCCCGCGCGACATCTGTTTTGTCGCGAGGATCAGGTGGGAGGGAAAAATGGAAAATGCACTTGGGTTAAGCGGCTATACCGCGACCATGATGGCACTTGTGTTCATCGTTCTGGGACTGGGCATTGCTGCATTGTTTGCCGCACTGTTCCTGCCGACACGGTGGAAGTTGAAATATCGTATGGAGTTTCTGTTCATTGGCTTGTTGATCGTCATGGTCTGGTATGCAGACCGAGAGAGCACTGCGATCTTCACCCGATACCAGGGGGAAATCGAGCGTGCGGGGCAATTGTCCGCAGAAGCGGGCGAGGTCGATGGCAATTTTGACCGGGTCCTCAAAGTCATTGTCTTTCAATGGGGGTTCGCCTTTTTGACCGACGAAGACGCGATCAGCCGCAACGCGGCCATCGTCAAGCCCGGCGAAAAGGTGCTTTTTCGTATCTTTGGCAATGATGTGATCCACGGGATGAACATTCCCGCCGCAGGCATCACTGCCGAGATCGAGCCGGGCGTCGAGCGCGACATCTGGATCCGCGCGCCGCAAAAGCCGGGCAAATATCTGATTCAATGCCTCAATTATTGCGGCATTGGCCATGCACAGATGAAGGCCTGGCTGGTCGTCGAAGGCGACGAAGACAACGCCGGAGAACAAGCATGAAAACGCGAAACAACACATCAAAGGGAGACGCGTGATGGCGAGCGAACATGACGCAGTAAGAATGGGGCACACGCCCCATTGGCAGCCCGAAGACGTGGTCGGAAAAATGACCTTGTCCGAGTTGCTCTTTTCACATGATTACCGGCATATTGCCATCAAGGGCATGCTGACATCGCTGGCCATGCTGGCCCTTGGCGGTACCATGGCGTTGCTGTTCCGTACGGAACTGGCCATGCCCGATCTGCAGTTTTTTGATGCACGGCCCTATATGTCGCTGATGACGCTACACGGGATGTTCATGGTATTTGGCTTTATCATCCCGCTGGTCGTGGCGGTGATGTATTACATGATGCCAAAGGTGCTGGGGACCGAACGGCTCCTTTGGGCCACTGGCGCCCAGTGGAGTTGGTGGATGCTAATCCTCGCGGCGGTCTTGCTGGTGATTTCACGTCCTGATTTTACCTGGACCTTCTATCCGCCGATGTCTTTGCGGGTCGGGGGCGACCTGCTGTGGATGGCCTATATCGCGGTCTTGCTTGTGGCAGTCTCCGAGTTCATCACCGGCGCGGTGCTGTTTCGCAACGGCTGGGAAGCCGCGCGGCGCATCGGCTGGAGCAAACTGCCGCTGATGGGCTGGGGCGCGATTTCCGAGGGTATTCTGCTGATGGGTTCGACCCCCGCTTTGGGGCTGGTGGCGATCTACATGTATACCGACTGGGCCGGGATTACCGCGGTCTTTGACCCGGCGCGTGGCGGCTCGGTCATGGATTTCATGTTCCTGTTCTGGTTTTACGGCCACCCGGCCGTGTACCTGCCCTTGATGCCTGCAATCGCCGTGCTCTACACGCTGCTGCCGCGCTTTCTTGGTCGCCCGATCTGGAGCTACTGGTCGGCAGTCACGGCATTTTCGATCCTGACCGTGCTGGCGTTCATCGTCTATCCGCACCATTTCCAACCGGCGGAAACCGTCAGCGGGCCTTTGCAACGGGCGGTGCAAATCCTCACCTTGATGATCTTCATCCCCTCCACCCTGCACGTGTTCAACTGGATCGCCACCCTGTGGTTTGACGTGATCCCGACCTCGGCCAAACGCGCGGTGCCGTTCAAATTCATCGTCGCTGCGGTGTTTTTCCTGATGGTCGGCGGGGTCACGGCCTATGTGAACGCGCAGATTGCAACGGATAGCGACTTTGTGCACAACACATATTTTGTGCCCGCGCATTTCCACGCCATGTTCGTCGGCTTCATGGCCAACATGGCAATGGCTGGTATCTATTACCTGTACCCGTATTTCACCGGGCGCATGTACAGCCAGCCGCTGGGCAACACCCATTTCTGGTTCTGGCAAGTCGGCATCTTTACCAAGGTGATGATGATGTACTGGCTTGGATATGCCTATTTCCCGCGTTGGGTGGTCGACTACCTACCGCTCAAGGAGTGGGTGATGCCGCAAATGATCCTGACCATGGCCGCTTATCTGATCGGCTTGGGTTTTATGGTTCTGGTCGGCAACATGATGTGGTCTGCCAAGCGCGGCAAGTCCGTAACCGATGACCCCTGGGCCATTTCAAACGATGCCGGTGACGCTGTCGCCGCGCCTGCAGAATAAGAGGAGGACACACAATGATCCTACGATTTTTCTTTCTGTTCGGGGTCGCCCTGGTGGGTGTCACCGGATATTTTATCGTCATCCAATCCCCGCCTTCGGTACAAGAACCCCCCGCCATGGCGGAGGTCACCCGCTGGCAGGCGGAAGGTCTCTTGCCCAGCGGCGACATCGAAGAAAACGACGAAGTCGAACACGGCGTCTTTGACGTCCCTGCAATGGACGAAACCATGCTTGATGCCGCCATGGACGCGATGGGCGATATGCCCGGAATGGATATGAGCGGTAGCATGCCGGGCATGGACATGAGCGGCAACGGCGCAATGGATATGGCGGGCGACAGCACCGGCATGGACATGAGCGGCAACGGCGCAATGGACATGGCGGGCGACAACGCCGGCATGGACATGAGCGGTGACGGCGCAATGG
>CAYSBG010000195.1:0-4630 GCA_964429125.1 uncultured Aliiroseovarius sp. | reverse complement strand
CCGCTCAATCCTCGTTGATGTCGTGGCGGATCACCTTGACCTGCCCCTTGCGGATGCCAAAGACCTGCCGCATGACCACCCATGAAACCAGCGCCACAAACGCGGTGATCACCAGTGCCCAAGGCAGGCTGAACGCAATGCCAAAATAGAACAGCACCCCGACCACGGCCGCGCCAAAGGCAAAGCCAAGAAAGATGAATCCCGGCGCCAGCACCTCTAGAATAGCCAGCACCAAAGCCGCCGCGATCCAAACCCACCAGATAGTCCAGATCATGACGATTTGCCTTTGAGCATATTGAATGCCTCGCCAAAGGCCTCAATCGCGCTAGCAGGCAGGATGATGGTCTGTTTGCCTTCTCCGGCACCGACCGACGCCAAGGCTTCAACCTGTTTCAGGGCCACCTGATATTGCGCCGCCTCGATCCCGTGATCGGCAATCGCCTTGGCCACCACTTCAGTCGCATAAGCTTCGGCATCAGCCTGAATGCGGCGGGCTTTGGCAAGCTGCTCGGCGGCATAAAGCTCGGCGTCGGCGTTAAGCTCAACCGAGCGTTTACTGCCCTCGGCTTCGGTCACCTGCGCACGGCGCGCGCGTTCGGCATTTAATTGTTGAAGCATTGCTTCACGCGTCGCCTGGTCCAGGTTGACATCAAGGATCTCGGCACGGGTTACTTCAATACCCCAATCATCTACCGCGTGGGCGACCTGTGTTTTGACCTTTTCGATCAGTTCGGAGCGGTTGGATTGCACTTCGTCCAACTCCATCTCGCCAATCCCGGCGCGCACGATACCGGCAACGGTGGTCGAGATCGCCCCATCCACATCGCGAATCCGATAAACAGTCTTTTCCGGCTCGAGGATCCGGTAAAAAACCGAGGTTTCTACCTGTACCAGCACGTTGTCGGCCGTGATGGCGTCTTGCGAATGTGTCGGAAGCTGGCGCTCAAGGATCGACACCTTGTGCCGAATCCGGTCCAGAAAAGGCACGACAAAGTTGATGCCCGGCCCCAGAACTTTGTGGAGGCGGCCAAACCGTTCAACCACATGTTTTTCAGATTGCGGCACAATCCGGACGCCCAGAAAAACTAGGACGATAAGCAAAACTGCCAAAAGCAGCGGCACGATGTTTGCGCCTAAAAATTGCGCAAGAATGTCTTGAATATCCATGGAACCCCCTGGGTCTGGTCTTATCTTTGAACCTAACATGAGGAGAGTATGCCGCGAATCAATCCTTGACCGCAAGGAGCAAAAGCTACGAACAAAAAAGCGGTTATAGGTGAAGAGCCGCAGTTCCTTCGCGCACCAATGGGCGGAAGTGTGGCACCGATTTGGGGTGATTAATGAACCATTCTGGCGGCACCAGGCGCCATTCCTGCCCCTCATCGCCAAACACAACTTCGCGCGCGGCCGTTTCGGGCAGGTGGGCGGCGAAATACCACGAGATTTTACCGGGTACCAGGTGGCTTGGTACAGCCTTCTTCCAAGTCAATACCTTTGCTGGCAAGGATAATCCAAGTTCCTCCTGCAACTCGCGCAGCACGCAAGCCTCGGGGCTTTCCGTTCCTTCGCGCCCGCCGCCCGGCAGGTCCCAGAAACCGGGCCACGGAATTGTTGCCTTGTCATCTCGCAGAATGGTTAAAAGCCGCGAACCAATCAGCATAACCAGCTTTGTGCCGACAAAATCTTGCATATGCGGTTGTAGACTTTGTACATGCTTGGTGCATAGTCTAAAATACCGTCATGCCCGCCCTGTGTCGCGATTGTCTGGCCACGTTTGAAACTGGCGCCCGCTGCCCCACTTGCCGCAGCCCGAGGGTGCTGTCACATCCCGAACTCTTCTCGCTAACAATCGCGCATATGGATTGCGATGCGTTTTATGCTTCGGTGGAAAAGCGTGACGACCCGACGTTAGCAGGCAAGCCGGTGATCATCGGCGGCGGACGGCGCGGCGTGGTTTCGACCGCCTGTTATATTGCCCGAATTCGCGGTGTGCATTCTGCGATGCCAATGTTTCAGGCGCTGAAGCTATGCCCGGACGCGGTGGTCATCCGCCCGCGCGGCGACCATTATGCCGCCGTTTCCAAAGATATTCGCAAGCTGATGAACGAACTGACCCCGGCGATCGAGCCACTGTCGCTGGACGAGGCATTTCTTGACATGACCGGAACCGAAGCGCTGCATCATGCACCGGCTGCGTTGATGCTGGCCCGACTGGTCAAACGCATGGAAGACGAGTTGGGCCTGTCAGGCTCCATCGGTCTTTCGCACAACAAGTTCCTGGCCAAGGTCGCCTCGGACCTCGACAAACCACGGGGCTTTTCGGTGATTGGCAAGGCGGAGACAGCCGCCTTTCTGGCTGACAAGCCCGTGGAATTGATATGGGGTGTGGGGGCGGTATCAAAGGCAGCGTTGGAAAATGCCGGCATACGCACGTTCACCGATTTACTGCGCTGGGAGCAGGCCGATCTGACCGCACGGTTTGGCACGATGGGCAAGCGACTTTGGCATTTGGCGCGGGGACAGGATGTGCGCCGGGTTTCGGCAAATCAACCGATGAAATCGATTTCCAACGAGACGACCTTTTTCGAGGATACCAAGGATTGCGACATTCTGGACGGGCATTTATGGCGACTGTCGGAAAAGGTTGCAGACCGGGCCAAGGCCCGCAGCATTGCCGGACGGGTAGTGACATTGAAACTCAAGCGCGCCAACCATACAAGCCTGACCCGACGCCAATCCCTGCCCGACACCACCCAATCTGCCGACCGAATTTACCGGCTGACGCGAGCGATGTTTGATCGAGTGGCGAACGAGGGGCCATTTCGCCTGATTGGTGTCGGCATTGGCGGTCTGGTGTCCGATGTTGGTGCCGATTCAGCTGGAGACCTTTTGGACCCAGATGCAGCCAACCGACGCGCAGCAGAACGGGCGACCGACCGGATTCGCGCGCGGTTTGGCAAGGATGCGATTATTAAAGGCCGGGCGGTTCGGTAATTCTTTCACGGCGTTAACTTGGTGTTTGCCCGAAGGCTCTATTTTGCTTTGAGAAAGCTGAAAACGGAGTGTTTACGAACATGGATCAAGCAATACTCGACAAAGAAATCCGTGCTGCGTTGGCCGCGCATGATGCGTGGAACCGCCGCCTGACCACGGCAATCAACCTGGGTAATTGTGAAACCGCACCAACGGATATTGCCGTTGATAATAAGTGTGATTTTGGAAAATGGCTGCATGGGCCGGATTTTGATGCGGAAACAAAATCAGGCAAACCCTATCAGGTGACCTTGCGTCTGCATGCCGAGTTCCACAACGTTGCTGCCCGGGTTGCTGAACTGGCTGAGGCCGGAAAGAAAAGCGATGCCTATCATCTGTTGGATGGCGAATATGCCGAAAAATCCTCGAAACTGATGCGCGCCCTGACCAAATGGCGTGGAGAACTTGCATTGTAGCAGCCTTATTCGGCCGCCATGGCCGTCTTCTCCTGCCCCAAGGCAACAATCTCGGAAATAACCGCATCCAGAAGTCTTTTGAAGTGGGCGTAATTTCCGTTAGGACGAAGTTCGGCCTCGTTCATGTAAAGCGCCCGGTCAATTTCGATCTGCACGACGCTTTGCATTTGCGACGGGCGACCGTATTTCTGGGCGATGTAGGCGCCGGCAAACGGCTTGTTGCGTGCGACTCGCAATCCGGTAGCCGCAAAGGCGGCTTCAACTTGGTCGACAATTTCGGCGGAGGCGGAGCAGCCAAAACGATCACCGATCACGATCTCAGGGGATGGCCTGTCACGACGGCACATGGTTTTTAGCGCTTCGTGTGGCATCGAATGGCAATCTATGAGAATCGCCTGACCAAATTGCGCGTGACTTTGCCCAAGGAGTTCGTCAAGCGCCTGATGATAGGGATGCCAGTAGTCGCGAATGCGTGCTTCGGCCTCAGATCGGGGTATTTTACCTCGATAAATCGCACGACCGCCTGAAACCACACGGGGAATCACCCCAAGGCCAGATGAAATTCGCGGATTAAGCGACATTTCACGCACGCCCCGCACCAGAGCCGGGTCAAGTTCGTCTGTTCCGCGGTTTAAATCGATCCAGGCGCGCGGTGCGGTCGCCGCAAGTAACGGCGCGCCATGTTCAGGCGCAGAGGCAAAAAGCATGTCAATGAACGCATCTTCTGACGATCGCAATGCCTTGTGGCCAATAATTGCCGCCCGGCGAAATGCGCGGCTATAAACCCGCCCGCTATGGGGCGAAGAAAACACCACCGGCGTGTTGCGCCGCGCGGGCATGGTCAAAAGAAACGGAGGATTTCGCATCGTGGCTCCCAAAGCGTCAATCGGTCTATCCGGCATGTAAACTGAACGCAAAACGCCCATAATAACAGTACTTATTGCGCGTTTCGCACCATATTCGTTTCAAATGCAGGACCAAACGCTTTTTTTCCACATATACGGCGAAATTGCTTCATATCAAAACCCCTTGATCAACCCTGCGACTCCTTTTATAGACGCCCTCAATCGGCGCGGAGTTTCCGCGTCGTATGTTTTTGGGTGGCCTCTGGGGCGCTTGGGGACTAAAAGGGCGATTAGCTCAGCGGTAGAGCACTTCGTTGACATCGAAGGGGTCACTGG
>CAYSBG010000194.1:0-4658 GCA_964429125.1 uncultured Aliiroseovarius sp. | reverse complement strand
CGCACCGTCGGCTCCGGCGTCGTCTCCAAAATCATCGAATAAGCCCTTCTGGGTTTTTCAATCAAAGGCCGCCCCAACCGGGCGGCCTTTTCTTTTGCCGTCCGCAGGTATTGTGTGCCGATGAAACGCTCATTCCTGTCCCCGACCTCGCAAATCCGGTAACCTTGCCAGATGGCACGGTGCTGCAAAAAGATATGAAACAATACCGCCAAAACGGGCAGCAACAATCAGACAGGGAGTGCGTCGAAAATTTCGCTGGAAACCGGTGGCTTTGCTCGAACCGGCGGGAGGTCAATGCGTTTCGAGATCAAGTTTAGTCACACCTTGATCTTGAAACATACATGATATCAGAAGGTTGCGATGTTTCGGCCTTTTGTCGTTCCTCGATATTATGTCGAACCGCACAGATTAAAACCCTACGCTTCTACCCGGCCCAGCCTGTGGCATTCACCGTGCCCACCTGGTTTTCGCTCATAACGTTCCATCACAGGAACGTTATACACGCGCCTGTTAGTAGAATGTTATCGTGGGGGTCGTTAGCACTCCGCTATCGCCACTGCGATAACCATTCTGGACGTAAAACAAGGGAAACCATATGTCATATCACACCAAGACCCTCGCCGTTGTCGGCGCTGTTGCCGCCGCTGTTTCTGTCAGCGCCACCACCACCGCCACCGCCGCCAGCCACATGGAAAAGTGCTATGGCGTCGCCATGGCCGGCGAGAATGACTGCAAGGCAGGCCCGGGCACCACATGCGCCGGCACCTCGACCGTTGACTATCAGGGCAACGCGTTCAAGGCCGTTCCCGCTGGCACCTGCGCAACCATGGAACTGCCGGCAATGGCCGATGGCACCCCGCGGATGGGCAGCCTGGAAGCGCTGGAGCGTGACATCCCCAGCTGATCCAGCCACCTTTGAAAAACAACTCCCGGCCCCGCTCAAGCGGCCGGGAGAACCCGAGGAACTCTGATGCCAGACACCGCGCAGTCCGCTGACTTTCGCCTGCCAATTGGCGCCGGAGTTGGTTACAAGCCCCAACACTTCCCCGATATCATGCGCGACCCCGGCAGCGTCAGCTGGCTGGAGATTCACGCCGAGAATTACATGGGCGAGGGTGGGCGCACGCTGGCACAACTTCGCATTCTGGCCGAGAATACGCCGATTTCACTGCACGGGGTGGGCTTGTCCATTGGCGGCGAAGGGCGGCTGGATGCAGATCACCTTGGCCGGCTGGCAAAGCTCGCACAATGGCTTGCCCCCGCCGCTTTTTCCGAACACCTGGCCTGGTCCACCCATGAGGGCGCCTATCTGAACGACCTGCTGCCGCTCGCCTATACGGACACAACCCTGGCCCGCGTCGTTGACCATATCGACGAATTGCAGAACGCCATTGGCCGCAAGATGCTGCTGGAAAACCCCTCGTCCTATCTGGCCTTTGCCGAAAGCACCTGGTCGGAGCCGGATTTCCTGCAGGAAGTCACCCGTCGCACCGGCTGCGGATTGCTCCTTGATGTGAACAATGTGTTCATTTCCGCCACCAACCTTGATTTTACTCCACAGGCATACATTGACGCCTTCCCCCATGAACAGGTGCATGAAATCCACCTTGGCGGGCATGCCGAGGATGTGGATGACAAGGGCCGACCGCTGTTGATCGACGACCATGGCCACAAGGTAACTGGCGCGGTCTGGGCGCTGTATGAATACACGATCCGTATCGCTGGCCCGCGCCCGACCCTGATCGAATGGGACGCGGATATACCCGATTGGCCGGTGCTGGAAAGCGAAGCCGCGCGGGCGCTGCGCTGCCTTCAGGGGGCACGCGCATGAGCGTTGATCAAACCACGTTCCGCAAGGCCTTGCTGGACGCCAGCGCGCCGGTGCCTGTGGGGCTGACCGATCCCGAAGGCATGCCCGCGGGCAAACGTTTTGATGTCTACCGCAATAACGTCGCGGTCAGCCTGACTGAAGCGCTCGAGGTGAGCTTTCCGGTCGTGCGCAAGCTGGTGGGGGACGACTTCTTCAAGGGCATGGCCGGTGTGTACCTGCGTAAATTTCCGCCAGGCAGCCCGATACTGGCGTTGTATGGCGCCACTTTCGCGCGCTTTATCAAGCATTTCAAACCGGCCGCCGGGCTTGCCTATCTGGCTGATGTCGCCAAGCTGGAACAGGCGATCCGAGAGAGCTTTCATGCCGCCGACAGCACGCCGATTGATCCGGCCGGATTGCAAGCCCTGACCCCGGATGCATTGATGGGGGCGACCCTGGGCATCGCCCCCAGCGTTCGGGTTCTCCGCTCGCCGTGGCCGATCCATGCGATCTGGCACTTCAACATGGTCGAGGACGCCCCGCAGCCGCCGGGCCACGGCCAGGATGTGCTGGTGACACGGGTGGATTACGACCCCAAGCCGCATGTGCTGCCCCCCGCCGGGGCCGATTTCGTCCAGGCCCTGCAAGGCGGTGCAAGTTTCGGCGCGGCCCTGGGCAAGGCCAAGGCGGTGAACAACAATTTCGACCTGACAACCACGCTGGGCCTGCTGATCGGCGGCGCTGCAATTACACAGCTTTCCGAGGGAAAAGAGGGATAACATGAACGCCTTGATCAACCTGCACAACGCCATATTTGCCCGCATTGAAGCGCGCGCCGGCTGCGCCCTGCCAACGCTCGCACGCTTTGCTTTTGCTGCGGTGTTTCTGGTCTATTTCCTCAATTCAGCGCGCCTGAAATTTGGCGACGGGATCATGGGCATTTTCAAGCCTGCCTCCGGTGCATATTTCCAGATATTTCCCAAGGCGATCGAAGCGGCGGGCTACGATGTGGGTGCCTTGGGCATGTTCCACTATCTGGTGGTGTTGGCAGGAACTTGGGCTGAGTTCCTGCTGCCGATTGCCATCGTCATCGGCCTGTTTACCCGGCTCGCCTCGTTGGGCATGATTGGTTTTATTGTGGTACAGAGCCTGACGGATCTTTACGGACACATGTTGATTAACGAGCCAAAAGCCGTGGGGCGCTGGTTTGACATCGCCCCCGACAGCGTGATCATGGACCAACGCCTGCTTTGGGTCATGCTGCTGGTAATCCTGATCTTCAAAGGCGCAGGCCCGCTGTCGCTCGACCGCCTGTTGCGGCGCAAACCGACCTAGGCCGAGGGGGGCGGGTTTAAGGGGCGGTGGGCATATTGCCGACCTTGCCCGTCAATGGGGATCCGGCCTGAACGCCGCCAACGCCAGGACCCCGCCCAGCCCGGCCATGGCGATGGGAAACATGGTAAAGACGCCCCAGCCAAAGGCGAAATACATACCCGCCGCCGAGGCCAGCAACAGCCCGCCGCCGACCTGCGCCAAAGAACGCGCCATGGCGCCACCGGCAATGGCCAGCACTGGCGCCAACACCCCCAAAAGGCGCACGCGCCCGGGATGCGCCACCTGCTCGGCCAAATCAGGCACCTCGCCAAAACGGTTGATCAGCTCGGTATATCCATAGCCGAAAAAGCCCACCACCATTCCCCAGATGCCGGCGATGATCCCTAAAACCAGTGCTGCGTTGCGCATTTTTTCCTCCGTTTGTCCTGCGCAGATAGGGTTAAACTCTGCGCAATCCAAGGCCACGCAAGGCCCTCCCCTTGATTTTCTAACGATTCGGTCGCAATCTTGAGGCCGTGAACAAGGCCAGACTGCACGACCGCCTCCTGATGGGAATACCCGGGGCAGCCGATGACAAGACCGGCTGCACACCCCGCTGCGCTGCCGCAAGCGGGCAATCGACTGCGAAAAGGAGGACGGCATGGCTACCGGCACCGTCAAATGGTTTAATACGACTAAAGGCTATGGGTTTATTGAGCCTGAAGGGGGCGGCAAGGACATCTTTGTCCACATTTCCGCCGTGGAACGCGCAGGCCTCACCGGGCTTGCCGACAATCAGAAGATCGAGTTTGAGATGGTCGAGGGGCGCGATGGGCGCCAATCCGCCGGTGAACTGAAGCTGATCAACGATTAAACACTGCTTTCAAGAAAAGCCTTGCAATCTGGTCCGCCAGCCCCCATGTGGGGCTGGTACGACAGATCTACCCTCCCGTCTTCTATTCTAGCAGTCGGACTTGAGACCAGACTGCACGACCAAGCCGCCGCACGATGCGGGCGGTACTATGACTAGGAGATACGGAATGGCTACTGGCACCGTAAAATGGTTTAACACCACTAAAGGCTTCGGCTTCATCGCACCTGATACAGGCGGCAAGGACGTTTTCGTTCACATTTCCGCCGTTGAGCGCGCAGGCCTCACCGGTCTGGCCGACAACCAAAAGGTTGAGTATGAGCTGGAAAGCGGCCGCGACGGACGTGAGTCCGCCGGCTCGATCGCTCTGGTCGACTAAGCTGGTGTTTCGGTGGGCTAAATGCCCGCCCAAGCAAAATGAACCCCGCAGATTCTTCTGCGGGGTTTTTTGTGGGGAACCGATTGCAGATGGCCAGTGGTTATTGGAACGCTTTCATTTAGAGCGTGTCGCGCCTTATCAGGTTCGAGTATTCGGCTGTCCGGGCGAGGCAGCATTTGCGAAGGCAAATGCGTTCGCCCCGGCAGCCGAATTCGATTTGGTGCGACATGCTTTAGCAGCACAAGATCGCGTTCGGGATCATAAGGAAGTACAATCGTAGCAGC
>CAYSBG010000193.1:0-4672 GCA_964429125.1 uncultured Aliiroseovarius sp. | reverse complement strand
ATACCTGCACGGGTAATGATCCGGTCGCCGGGATTCAGGTATTCGACCGGCAACGCCCCGTCGAGCGTGTAGATGATCGTTCCGGTTGCCAAGCGGTTGCGGTGAAGCAATGCCTCACGCGGGGAATGTTGGGCCATTTTCGCCTCATTTTCGATGACTGCTCGTTTTTCTATCATTGTTAGCCGAATTTTTTGTTAAAGGCCAAGAATTTCCGCGATGCCCCCTCGCGCTGGCCAAATTGCTTTGCTATACGCCGCGCCATGCGGGTGTGGCGGAATTGGTAGACGCACCAGATTTAGGTTCTGGCGCCGCGAGGCGTGGAGGTTCGAGTCCTCTCACCCGCACCAACATGCAGTTGGAACAGGTGGCTGCCCCCGGGCATTGTCTTTGCCAGGACGGGGCGCTGCAGGTGCCTGATTGTTTTGCCTTGCACACCGACGCGCGCGCCCCTAGAAGAGCGGCTGAATTACAGGTCGGGTTCCCGGCCCTTTCCTACGTGAAAAAGGACAAAACCATGCAGGTGACCGAGACCCTGAACGAAGGCCTCAAACGCGGCTACAAACTGGTGGTTCCCGCCACCGATCTGGATGCCAAGGTAGAAGAGAAGCTGAAAGAAGCGCAACCCGACATCGAGATGAAGGGATTTCGCAAGGGCAAGGTGCCGATGGCGATGTTGCGCCGGCAATATGGCGACCGGCTGATGGGGGAAGTCATGCAGGAAACCATCGACGGTGCCATGGGCGCGCATTTTGAGGAAAGCGGCGACCGTCCGGCAACGCAGCCTGAGGTTCAGGTGACCAATGAAGATTGGAAACCGGGCGACGATGTCGAGGTTTCCTTTTCCTACGAAAAGCTGCCGGAAATCCCCGAAATCGACCTGAAGTCGATCTCGCTGGAACGTCTGGAAGTGAAACCGGGCGACACCGAAGTCGACGAGGCCCTTGCCAGCCTGGCCGAGAACGCGCAGGACTTTGCCGACCGCAAGAAGGGTGCCAAGGCCAAGGATGGTGATCAGGTTGTGATCGACTTTCTGGGCAAGGTTGATGGCGAAGCGTTCGAGGGCGGTGCGGCGGAAGATTTCCCGCTGGTGCTAGGGTCGAACAGCTTTATTCCCGGCTTTGAGGACGGGCTGGTCGGCGCCAAGGCGGGTGACGAGCTGGACGTGAAGGTGACGTTCCCGGGCGATTACGGCGCAGAAAACCTGGCCGGTAAGGACGCGGTGTTTGAATGCAAGGTCAAGGCAGTCAAGAAGCCGGTCCCGGCCGAGATCAACGACGATCTGGCGACCAAATTCGGGGCCGAAGACCTGAAAGGTTTGAAAGAGCAAATCACCGAGCGTCTGGGTCTTGAATATGCGGGGGCCGCACGGGCGGTAATGAAACGCGCGCTTCTGGATGCGCTGGACGAGATGGTCAGCTTCGATCTGCCGCAAACCCTGTTGGAGGCCGAGGCCAACCAAATTGCCCACCAGCTGTGGCACGAGGAAAATCCGGACGTGCAGGGCCATGACCACCCGGAAATCGAAACCACCGATGAGCACAAGAGGCTGGCCGAGCGCCGGGTGCGTCTGGGATTGTTGCTGGCGGAGCTGGGCCAGAAAAACAACATCGAGGTCAACGATTCCGAGATGACCCAGGCGGTGATGAACGAAGCCCGGAAATATCCGGGGCAGGAGAAGGAATTCTTTGAATTCGTTCAGCAGAACGCCCAGGTGCGCCAGCAGATTCAGGCGCCGCTGTTCGAGGAAAAAGTGGTCGATTACGCTTTTGAGCTGGCCGATGTCACCGCCAAGGAAGTCTCCAAGGACGAACTGGAAAAAGCCATCGAGGCGCTGGAAGAGGAATAAGACCCTTTCAGGCGATAAATTTGGAGAAACCGCCCGTATTTTGGGCGGTTTTTTCATTTTTGCCGGTCTTCCCTCTGTAAAATCGCCCGCGCAGGCCCAATATTTGGGGCAACGCGGCCGGTATTGCCGGCCAGCACATGTGAACGGATTTGAGAGTGGAAATGAGCAACGACCCCTATGCGGCTTTGGGCCTGAAGAAATCAGCGACCGACGCCGAGATCAAAAAGGCCTATCGCCAGATTGTCAAAACCAGCCATCCGGATCTGAACCCGGATGATGCAGGCGCCGAGGCACGCTTCAAGGCGGCGGCGGCGGCTTATGATTTGTTGAAAGATCCCGAACAACGGGCGCGCTTTGACAAGGGCGAGATTGATGCGACCGGCCAGGAGCGCCCGGAACACGCCTATTACAAGCAATATGCCGGGGCCGAGGGCAATCCGTATCAGCGCGGGCCGGGCTTTGGCGGGCAGGGATTTGAGAACCCGGAGGATATGTCGAGCTTTTTCGACGCATATCTGCGCGGGCGCGGGCCCGATGGTGCGGGCTTTGGCGGGCAGGCGTTTCATGCCCATGGCAGTGACGCGCAGTTCCGCCTGGAAGTGCCGTTCATGGACGCGGTTCTGGGGGCAAGCACGCGCATCACCCTTCCCGATGGCAAGGCGTTGGAGGTGAACATCCCGCGTGGCATCAAGGATGGACAGACCCTGCGCCTGCGCGGCAAAGGCAATCCCGGCATCGGTAAAGGCAGTCCGGGGGATGCGTTGATTACCGTACATGTAGGCGCGCACAAGCTGTTTCGCCGCGAGGGTAACGACATACGCGTGACCCTGCCGATCACCCTGGACGAAGCCGTGCTGGGGGGCAAGGTCGAGGTGCCCACGATAACCGGTGCGGTCAAGGTCAGCGTGCCCAAGGGGGCCTCCAGCGGTCAGGTGTTGCGGCTCAAGGGCAAGGGCGTTTTGCCAAAGAACGGCACCCGGGGCGACCAACTGGTCGAGCTGAAAATTGCCTCTCCGCCGGAAATTGACGCCGAGTTGGCCGCGTTCATGGAAGGTTGGCGGACGAAACATGCCTATAACCCGCGCGCGGAGATGAAGATATGAGCCGGTTTTATAGTGAAACAGAGGTGGTGGCGCGGGTGCCCGGCCTGACCGGGGCGCGTCTGGTGCGGTTTGTCGAGGTTGGCATTGTGCTGCCGGTCAAACGCGACAAGGCGCAGGGCTACCAGCGGGTTGACCTGGCGCGTCTGGAACTGGCCTGCGAGCTGGCCGACCAGTTTGCGCTTGAAGAAGACGCGCTGGCACTGGTTCTTTCGTTGGTTGATCAATTGCATGCCAAGCACGCCGAAATGCAGGTCTTGCGCCAAGCAGTGGCCGCCCAGCCCAAGGAAATCCGTGCCCGCATCAGCGCAGCCCTGCGCGCGGCCACAAGCGCCTAGAGCGTGTCGCGCCTGATCAGATTCCGGCATTCGGCTGGCGGGGCGAGGCAGCGTTTGCGCAAGCAAATGCGTTCGCCCTGCCGGACGAATTCGATTTGGTGCGACATGCTCAAGGTCTGCGCCCCAACCGGGGATTGCGCGGGTCGCGGAATTTCGGGGGGCCAAGGGCGGTCCCTGCCGGGTTTCTGTGCATATTTCTCAGAATTGTTTTGCTGCGGGTAAATGCAGCCTCTATGGTTGGGGCAAGAGGCTTTTCATTTAAGGAGATATCATGAATATTCGTATTGTTTTGGTGGCCCTGGCGGGGATGTTGTTTGGATCAGCCGCCATGGCCTGTCCGAATTACAACCTGTATGGCGACACATATGAATTGAGTGGCCGTTCACTGGTCGGCGGGCAGTCCGTGGATGTGCGGGCGGGCGGGGATCAGTCGATCACCGGCTGTGGCATTCGCTTTGGTAGTGACCGGGGCCGTGGATATGTGACCCAAGCGCCGGACTTTTCGTTGAAATTGTCCGGTATGGGGCGCTACAAGATCCGCTTTACCATCCGCAGCGAATGCGACTCGATCCTGTTGATCAACACCGGTGCGGCGAATTGGTATTATGACGACGACGACGCGGGTAATCTGGATGCGACCATCACCCTGACCCGGCCGTCAAACGGTTGGATGGATGTATGGGTTGGCACCCATGACGGTAGCGTGTGCGATGCGCGACTGTATATCGAGACGTTTCGGCGCTGAACGTGCCTGAGTCGCAGGGGGCGCACCTGCCTGCCCTGCGGCTCACCGCAGTCCGGTTTCTTCGAGCAGGCCAAGGCGCTTGGCCTCGTAATAATAGCCGCGCGCATACCACATGACCGCCGCGTCGATGTCGCCGCCGGAAACAATCCAGGCGCCGCGCAGGTATTTCACCGCATATTTCAGATTGGTCTCGGCATCGAGCAGGTCCTCGGGCTTGCCCTGAAACCCCATGGAGCGGGCGGTAGCGGGCAGGATCTGCATCAGCCCGTAATAGGGGCCGTTACGCGCCCAGGGGCGGTGGGTGCTTTCGCGGATGATCTGACGCTGGACCAACTCCACGGGCACTTCGTATAATGCGGCGTATTTCAGGATCAGCGCGCGTAGTTCCGGGGTTTCGTTGGGATAGAGCGCATGTTCATAAGATTGCGTCGCAGGACGTGCCGGCGCTGGTTCGTCGGCGCTGGCGGAAATGCCCGGTGCGCTTGAACAGGCGGCAAGGCCAAGCGCGATGACGCTGGCAAGGACGATGCGGGTGGGCAGAAATTTCATGGCGTTTTCCTGAAACGGTTCACGGCTGGATACCGGCGGGATACTGGCCTGCGGAGGCGAGGAAAAGGGGAGCTGGCAACAGGGTACCAGCGTC
>CAYSBG010000192.1:0-4673 GCA_964429125.1 uncultured Aliiroseovarius sp. | reverse complement strand
CCTGTCCGCGGTAATGCCGACGCCGACCAAAACCCCCCGCGTGCCGCCCAAGGCACGGGCGTAATCGGCGACAAGATCGACGCGCTCGCTGAAATCGCCGGTCCCCGCACCCCGTGCGATCACCGTTTTCAAAAGACCATTCCCATAAGGGCTGTTCAGCACAGCGCCACGCGGATACCCGCCGCCCCAGACATAAACCAGCGCGCGCGTGTTCTTGTTGCGCAGCAAGCGCCGGGCCGAGCGCTGCGACAGTTTCTCGGCGCTGGCCCGGTCGACAAAGACGAAATAGATTGCCAGATTTCGGTCATCCCCGCCCTTTACCGTCAGATCCGTGGCCGCCACCCCTTCGCGCACCACCCAGCGCCAGGACGCGGTGTCGGCTTCCCACATCTCGCGCGGCACCGCGCGGTAAAGCAGCGAAACCGTGCCATCGGAAACCACGCCAAGGCGTCGCCCCGCCAGTTCATAGTCGTTGCTCCACAGACGCAAAAACCCCTGTTCGCGCCAGGTCGCATCAAATGGCAAATTATCAGCGCCGGCAACGCCGGTAAAGTTTAAAGAAATGGCAAGAGCCGTACCGAAAAGTTTAAACATTTCATCTCCAATGACAAATTCCACGAAGAATGCCAGCCCACTCCCCGGGGGTCGACCCCTGCCCGATCACAGATTCGCGAACAGCGGGCTTTTCTTATGGCCCGCCCTGGCCTAGATTGAACGCGGTTCAAACGCGCGGGGCACGATGGTCAAGAAAAGCACACAACGGCGCAAGGCTTTGCGCGACCGGTTGGTGGACGCAGCCGAAGCACAGATTGCCCAGGGCGGCATCGGCGCAATCAAAGCCCGCGATTTGGCACGGATTGCCGGCTGTTCGGTTGGGGCGATCTACAATGTGTTTGACGACCTTGCCGCACTGGTGCTTGAGGTGAACGGGCGCACTTTTCGCGCGTTGGGCCAGCAGGTTGCGGCATCGCAGGAAGGGATGGAAGGCTGCGCGCCGGTTGATTGCCTGACCCGGATGAGCCATGCCTATCTGGACTTTGCTGTTGCCAACACCCGCCTTTGGCAAGCGCTGTTTGATGTGGAGATGTCGACGGAAATGGACGTGCCGGTCTGGTATCTTGAAGAATTGGCCCGGCTGTTTGCCCATATCCGCGCCCCGCTGGCACGCCGTTGGCCCGAGCGAAGCGACTCGGATCTGGAATTGCTGACCCGTGGGCTGTTTTCCAGCGTACATGGGATCGTCCTGCTGGGCCTGCAAAACCGCATTTCCGGGGTGCCGCGCGACAAGATCGCCGCAATGATCACCACGGTACTGCAAGAAGTTTGCAAGTAAATCAATGGCTTGTAATTTAATTTGAACAATGTTCATAATTTTTCTTGAACACTGTTCACAGATACCTATATTCCATTCATGAACGATGTTCACGAAAGGAAACTAAATGCTTACAACGCTTAAAACCCTGTTTATTGGCGCCAACGCCCGGGCAGAGGAAAATGTCCGCAAGGTTTACTCTATTGAATTGATTGAACAAAAAATACGCGAAGGCACACAGGGGTTGAAGGTTGCGAAAAACACTCTGGTTTCCATCCGCCAGCGCCAGCGGGTTGAAGAGCGTCAGATCGAGGTGCTGAACACACGGATAGACGATTTGATGGACCGCGCCCTGAAGGCATTGATGGCCGAGCAGGAGGCCCTGGCAGGAGAGGCCGCCGAGGCCATTGCCCGCCTGGAAAACGAACGCGACACCCGGCGCGACACCGCCGACAAGCTTGAGGCCCGCGCCATCCGCCTGCAGGCCAACGTGGAAGCCGCACACCGGCGCATTCTCGACCTGAAGCAGGGCGCCATCGCCGCACGCGCCGCGCGCCAGGATAGCCGGGTGATGCGCGGGTTGAACACCACGCTGGCGGGCCAAGATAGCCTGAGCGAAGCCGAAGAGCTGATCCGCTCGGTTCTGGGCGAGGATGACCCGTTTGAACAGGCCGAGCTGATGGAGGAAATCAACGCCGGTCTGGACGGGCGCGATGTCGCCGAACGCCTGTCCCAAGCCGGGTTTGGCAAGGCGACAAAATCCAGCAAGGACGCGGTTCTTGAACGTCTGAAAGCCAAGAAATAACCAAACTTACCAAGGAGATATACCATGTTTAACAGCAAATCCGATACCGCCCTGATCCTCATGCTCAATGTCGCAGGTGTCATCGCCGCCTATGTGCTGCTTGGCCTGTCGCTGTACAAATCTGTCGACGTGCCGCTGGCCACCAAAGGCTATTGGGGCATGGGCATCGTTCTGCTCACGCTGAGCCTGGTCAACGTTGTGAAATACCGCTTTGACAGCCGCGCCTCCGAAGACCGGATCGCCCGGATCGAAGACGCCAAGAATGAAAAACTGCTGGAAGAATTTATCGTCGACCCCAAGGAGTAGTCGCGCGACAGCCCCTGTAGAGCCCCGGACTTGTGCCGGGGCTCTTTGGCGTGGGCGAGAACATCTTGTTACAGCCTCCGCGCCCGGCCTGGCTGTTTACAATGTGTCGTAGAGCGGAAAGCGCGCGCATAGGGCCGCGACGCGGGTTTTGACCGCCTGTTCAACCGCCCCGTTGCCCTCTTCGCCATTGGCGGCCAGCCCATCGACCACTTCGACAATCATGTCGGCAATTTCGCGAAACTCTGCCTCGCCAAAGCCGCGCGTGGTGCCTGCGGGGGTGCCCAGGCGAATGCCCGAAGTGACGAAGGGCTTTTCCGGGTCAAACGGAATACCGTTTTTGTTGGTGGTAATATGGGCACGCCCCAGCGCCTTTTCCGTGGCATTGCCCTTGACCCTTTTGGGGCGCAAATCCACCAGCAGAACATGGGTGTCGGTGCCGCCGGTTACGATGTCCAGCCCGCCCTTGATCAACTGGTCCGAAAGGGCAACCGCGTTGGCACGCACCTGTTTCTGATAGGTCTTGAACTCCGGTCGCAGCGCCTCGCCAAAGGCAACCGCCTTGGCGGCGATGACATGCTCCAGCGGGCCGCCCTGCAGGCCGGGGAAGATCGCCGAGTTGATCTTTTTCGACAAGGCTTCGTCATTGGTCAGAATCATACCACCACGCGGGCCGCGCAGGGTTTTATGCGTGGTCGTCGTGGCCACATCGGCATGGGGGAACGGGCTGGGATGTTCGCCTGCTGCCACCAGACCCGCGAAATGCGCCATGTCCACCATCAGATAGGCGCCCACCTCGTCGGCGATCTCGCGGAAACGGGCAAAGTCGATCTGGCGCGGGATCGCCGAGCCGCCGGCGATGATCAAAGCCGGCTTGTGTTCGCGGGCCAACTCGGCGACCTGGTCATAGTCAATACGATTGTCATCGCGGCGCACGCCGTATTGCACCGCGTTGAACCACTTGCCCGACTGGTTCGGGGCGGCCCCGTGGGTCAAATGCCCGCCCGAGGCCAGGTTCATCCCCAAGATGGTATCGCCCGGCTTGATCATCGCCATGAACGCGCCCTGGTTGGCCTGGCTGCCGGAATTGGGCTGCACATTGACAAATTCACAGCCAAACAGCTGTTTGGCGCGGTCGATGGCCAGTTGTTCGCTCACATCGACCCACTGACAGCCACCATAATAGCGCCGACCCGGATACCCCTCGGCGTATTTGTTGGTCATGACGCTTCCTTGCGCCTCCATCACTGCCGCCGAGACGATATTCTCAGACGCAATCAGCTCGATCTCGTCGCGCTGGCGCGTGAGTTCGCCTTTGATCGCCGCAGCAATCTCGGGGTCGCGGCTGGCGAGCGTTTCGGTGAAAAATCCCTTGTCACGGACATTATCGGTCATGGCGCATCTCCTTGGGTGCAAAGCGTTGCGCGAGCTTTACTGTGCATTCGCGCATTCGAAAATACGAAAAACGACCGGAGTGACGATTTGCGCGCCATTGCGGCCAATATTTGCCCTACAGGCTTTGCAGAAAGGCGATGAGTGCGGCCTTTTCTTCGGTATTCAGGCCCAAGGGGGAGATTTCGCTATGCCCGGACGGGGCCGCAAAAGCGCGATTGTAATGCTCGACCACCCCTGCCAAAGTCGCAATTTGGCCCGCATGCATGTAGGGGGCACGCCCGGAAACACCGCGTAGCGAAGGTGTTTTGAAGGCGCGTTCAAATGCGTGCAAGTCCTCGGACCTGTATTTCAACTCATTGCAGGCGCCCTTCCCGGCGTCGGAGAATGCCCCAAGGCAGTTGAAAATATTCGATTTTACCTGCGCGATGGCGCCTACGCGGCCATGGTCGGAGACAGGCGCAAACGGGCTATCGCCGATTCGAACGACACGAACGCGAACGGCAAAAAACCCGAAGCCATCTGCGGTGTTTTCAGTGAGCCAACGGATGGCCGAAAGGTGAGGCTCTCGAAACTCGGGGACGATCCATATGACAGTCTGTGCTTCCAACCCATCCAGATAGGTCATGATCTGGCCAAGATGCTTGTGATCGGTAGTTTCCAACTGGTTCTCGATGAGAACAAGCGTTCCATCCTGCGGATTGCGTGCAAGTATGTCGGCCGAGAAATTCTCGACCGCGACTTCCGTTTCCGTGAGTTCCAGGGGAACGCCGATTTCTTCGCCTAAAGTGTTTCGCGTTTATGTCGAGGCACAAC
Source organism: uncultured Aliiroseovarius sp. (assembly GCA_964429125.1). GTDB lineage: Bacteria > Pseudomonadota > Alphaproteobacteria > Rhodobacterales > Rhodobacteraceae > JAAEUB01. Next base: position 45 of record CAYSBG010000192.1, on the reverse strand, counting down.
ATGAATTTGAGACGCCCATGACATTGAGAGGGTGCGCGCGTTTCG
>CAYSBG010000191.1:0-4676 GCA_964429125.1 uncultured Aliiroseovarius sp. | reverse complement strand
AGCAACGTGAATTGCTCATGGAGTTTTACGAACGCGCCAGCGGTGCGCGCCTGCACGCGGCCTATTTCCGCCCTGGCGGCGTCCATCAGGACCTGCCGCCGGATTTGCTGGATGATATCGACGCCTGGTGCGAGACGTTCCCGAAATTCATGGATGATCTGGACGGGTTGCTGACCGAAAACCGGATTTTCAAACAGCGCAATGTCGATATCGGCGTGGTTGACGAGCAGGATATCCTCGACTGGGGTTTCTCTGGCGTCATGGCGCGCGGTTCGGGACTGGCATGGGACCTGCGGCGCAGCCAACCCTATGAGCTTTATGATGAATTCGAATTCGACATTCCCGTGGGCAAACACGGGGATTGTTACGACCGCTATCTGGTGCGCATGCAGGAAATGCATGAAAGCGTCAAGATCATGAAGCAGGCCACTGCCAAGTTGCGCGCGCCCGAAGGGCAGGGCGATATTCTGGCCCGGGGCAAGCTGACCCCGCCCAAGCGAGGCGACATGAAGACCTCTATGGAAGCGCTGATCCATCATTTCAAGCTCTATACCGAGGGGTTTCACGTTCCAGCGGGCGAGGTCTATGCCTGTGCCGAGGCGCCCAAGGGCGAGTTTGGCGTTTATCTGGTCTCGGACGGATCCAACAAACCCTACCGCGCCAAGGTCCGCGCGCCTGGATTCCTGAGCCTGCAGGCGATGGATTATATTGCCAAGGGCCACCAGCTGGCGGATGTCGCCGCGATCATCGGCTCGCTGGATGTGGTGTTCGGGGAGATCGACAGATGAGCCTGCCGCTGCCTCTTCTGTTGCTGGGCTGGGTCCTGACCCTGACAGTGGTATATTTGGCTTGGGCTTTCTGGTCGGATTCGGCCAAGGGCATGGCATTTGCCACCCATCGAGGCGAACAATTACCGCGGGTCATGGTTAACCGCTATTTCGTGATCTTCATGTTCATGGGCGGGGCGATGGTGTCGCGCGACCCGCTGTGGATTGCCTATGCGTTTGCGGTCAACGGTATCGCTCCTTTGTGGGACGCTCTGATCTATCGCAAGGCGGGCCAGCCCTATAAAAAGCATCTTGTCCCGGCAGCGCTCAGCGCAGTGGTCGTGGGCTGGGCGCTGTATCTTAACCAGACAAGCGGGGCGATATAATGCACATCCATGACCTGAGATCAAAGCTTGCCTCCTGGGTTTTGGCGGCGTGCCTGGTGCTGCCCGCCGCAGGGACGGCGCAAAGCCTGCCCGAAGGGGTGAGCGAAGCCGATGTGCAGGCGTTCCGGGACGCGGTGATATCGGCGGGATGCGAAATTCGCAATGACGACCAGGCCGCGATTGTCGAAGTGGCCACCGGGTTTGACGAGGAAACGCTGCGCGCGCTGGCGGAATACCTGATTGCCGCCGGTGAAATGTCCTTCACGCCGGGGTTGGCGGGGCTTGGCATGGACAGTGACACATGTGGCGGGGCTGGAGAAGATGATGACAATTAAGACGTTTGACGGACGGTTCATCCGTCCGGGAAAAACCGGGGAATAAAAAGATATGCTGCGGCGCCTCTATAGCGAACAACCTGAAAGCTTTGCCTTCACCCCGGAAAACCGGGCCTGGGCCGAAGCGCAGATCACCAAATACCCCGAGGGGCGTCAGGCCAGCGCGGTCATCGCGCTATTGTGGCGCGCCCAGGAGCAGGAAGGCTGGTTGACCCGCGCGGCGATCGAACACGTGTCAGACATGTTGGGCATGGATTATATCCGGGCGCTGGAAGTGGCGACATTTTATTTCATGTTCCAGCTCAAGCCGGTTGGCTCGGTCGCGCATTTCCAGATTTGCGGCACGCTTAGCTGCATGATTACCGGGGCCGAAGACCTGATGGCGATCTGCAAGGAACGCATCGCGCCGACACCGCACACGCTTTCCGCAGACGGTCGTTTTTCCTGGGAAGAGGTCGAGTGTCTGGGCGCCTGTGCCAACGCGCCGATGGCGCAGATCGGCAAGGATTACTATGAAGACCTGAGCCCGGAAGCCTTCATTGCGCTGCTGGATGAATTCGATGCGGGCCGGGTGCCGGTGCCTGGGCCGCAAAACGGGCGCTATGCGTCCGAGCCGCTGTCCGGGCTGACCAGCCTGACCGACCACGAAAGCGGACGTACGCAGTATAATGCCTCGGTGGCGCGGGCCCTGGAACTGGGCGATACCATCAAACGCATTGATGGCACCGAGGTTACGCTGAATGCGCCCTGGCAGGGTGGGGCAAAGACAGCGCCCAAAGCGCAGGCGAAACCACGCAAGGCAGCGGCAAAATCGGTGCCCGCGCAAACGGCCAGACCGGTAGGTAATAAAGCGGCCAAACCCACCAGAAAACCAGCGACGAAAAAAGCAGCAAAGCCAGAGGCGGGCGCAGGGGCTACCCGCCCCGAGCGGCTGCAGGCGGCGCGTGACGGTGGAGCCGATGACCTGAAACAGATCAAAGGTGTCGGCCCAAAGATGGAGGCGTTGCTCAACAAGCTGGGCTTTTTCCACTTTGACCAAATCGCCAAGTGGACCGGGGCGGAAGTGGCTTGGGTTGACGAAAACCTGGAAGGGTTCAAAGGCCGGGTAAGCCGGGATCAATGGGTCAAGCAGGCCAAGGTTCTGGCCCAGGGCGGCACCACCGAGTTTGCCAAGAAAGTGAAGAAAGGCGACGTCTACTGACGCGAGGAGTATCGTATGGCGCAGGAAAAACAAAAAAATGTAACCTACAAAGGGTTGATTTCGCTGCGTGTGTAAAGACCACAACGAAACAGAACGGGGAGTGGCACTATGAATGAAGAAAATGAAGGCATCTTTTCCTGCAAGGGGATGAGCTGGATTGCCAGCGGGTTACTGGGCTTTGCCGCCTATCTTATCCTGCGCGGACGTTACGAGATGAGCTTTATCTTGGCGCTGGTCGTCGGGTTGGCCATTCTGGTCGGTGTTGGCCTGCTATTGCGCAAGGTTTTCTGTGCAGAGGTGGAAGAAACCGCCGGCGGATTTGCGGCAATGGCAGCGCAACGTAGTGAAGATCGAAAAAAATTCGAAGCGGATCGGGCCGATGCCAAGGCCAAGGCCGCCTCTGCAAGCAAGACGCAGGCAGAGAGCCGGGATTCGGAAGCAGACGCCGTTGACCGCGCCGCTGAAGCGCGCGCAGAGGCCGAGGCCGAGACCAAGGCAGCAGATGCCGCCAAAGCCAAGGCCGCAGCAGAGGCGCAAGCAGCCGAAGCAGCCGCAAAGGCCGAGGCCGAGCGCAAGGCGGCAGAAGCCGCAGCGGCGAAAAAAGCCGAGGCGGCGGCAGCAGATGCTGCCAAAGCCAAGGCCGAAGCCGAGGCCGCAGAAGCAAAAGCAGCAGCGGCGGCGCCCCCGGAGCGAAAACCCGTGGCGGCGGACGGCAAGCCCGAAGCGCTGGCTGCGGCGCGCGAAGGCGGGGCGGATGATCTGAAACAAATCAAGGGTGTCGGGCCGAAAATGGAAGAACTGCTTAATTCGCTGGGCATTTTCCACTTTGACCAGATTGCCGGATGGCGGGACCGCGAAGTGGCCTGGATGGATGATAACCTTAAAGGTTTCAAAGGCCGGGTAAGCCGGGATCAATGGGTCAAGCAGGCCAAGGTTCTGGCGAAGGGCGGGACAACCGACTTTGCCAAGAAAGTGAAGAAGGGCGGCGTTTACTAGGCGCTGAAAAAAATGGCTGATGATCCAGGAAAAAAGCGGACAGACGGCAGGTTGGTGGCAATCGTCATCGCCGGGTCCGGTCTGTTCTGGATCATCGCCACTTGGGCGGGCGGGTATTTGGGCTGGTCCAATCGCACCCGCGCCCTGTTGGACATGATTGCAATGGCGGGGTTCGTCTTTGCGTTGATAAAACTGGCCGCGCTGCTGCGGGCAGGAAAGAACGAAGGCTCGTAGGGCTGAGGAAGGGATGAGGCAATGCTGAAAGATCAGGACCGGATCTTTACCAATATTTACGGCATGCATGACCGTAGCCTGAAGGGCGCGCAAAGCCGCGGCCATTGGGATGGCACCGCGGCCATCCTCAAAAAGGGCCGCGACTGGATCGTGAACGAGATGAAGGCCTCGGGCTTGCGCGGGCGCGGCGGGGCGGGGTTTCCGACCGGGCTGAAATGGTCCTTCATGCCCAAGGAAAGTGACGGTCGCCCGGCCTATCTGGTGATCAATGCCGACGAAAGCGAGCCGGGCACCTGCAAGGACCGCGAAATCATGCGCCATGACCCACATACGCTGGTCGAAGGCGCGTTGATTGCCTCTTTTGCCATGGGCGCCCATGCGGCTTATATCTATATTCGTGGCGAATACATCCGCGAGCGCGAGGCGTTGCAGGCCGCGATTGACGAGGCCTATGACGCCGGGTTGATCGGCAAGAATGCCTGCAAGTCGGGCTGGGATTTCGACCTGTATCTGACCCATGGTGCTGGCGCCTACATCTGCGGCGAAGAAACCGCGATGTTGGAAAGTCTTGAGGGCAAAAAAGGCATGCCGCGGCTGAAGCCGCCGTTTCCGGCGGGCGCGGGGCTGTACGGCTGTCCGACCACGGTCAACAACGTCGAGAGTATTGCGGTGGTTCCGACCATCCTGCGCCGGGGCGGCGATTGGTTCGCCGGTTTTGGCCGTCCTAACAATGCCGGCACCAAGCTGTTTGCCATTT
>CAYSBG010000190.1:0-4711 GCA_964429125.1 uncultured Aliiroseovarius sp. | reverse complement strand
TGGTGCTCGCGTTAGGCGTGGCTTTGGTGCAAGTCGTGGTGCCGCTGATTGGCGCGCACAAGGGATGGAGCGGATGGATGGCGCTGGCGGTGCCGGCCGCGATAATCCAGTTGGTGTTGATCGCCTTTGCCTTTGGCGCGCTGATGCATGCCTTCATCACCTCGGATTTCAGCCTGCGCCTGGTGGTGCTGAACTCGCATTCGACCAAACCGATGCTGTACAAGGTGACCGGGGTTTGGGGCAACCACGAGGGCTCGATGCTGCTATGGGTGTTCATCGTCGCGCTGTATGGCGCCATGGTGGCGCTGTTTGGCAATGGGCTGCCGCCGGGGCTGAAGGCGCGGGTGCTTGCCATTCAGGGGTTGATCGGCGTGGCGTTCCTGAGCTTTTCGTTGTTCACGTCCAACCCGTTCACCCGCATGGCCGAGGCGCCGTTCGATGGCCAGGGGCTGAACCCGCTGTTGCAGGACCCGGGCCTGGCGTTTCACCCGCCGTTTTTGTACCTCGGCTATGTCGGGCTTTCCATGGCGTTCAGCTTTGCCGTGGCCGCATTGATCGAAGGGCGCATCGATGCGGCTTGGGCGCGGTGGGTGCGGCCATGGACCCTGGCGGCGTGGATGTTTCTGACCATCGGTATTGGCATGGGTTCCTGGTGGGCCTATTACGAGCTGGGCTGGGGCGGTTTCTGGTTCTGGGACCCGGTTGAAAACGCGTCTTTCATGCCTTGGCTGTTTGCCGCAGCGCTCTTGCATTCGGCCATCGTCGTCGAGAAACGCGAGAGCTTGAAAAGCTGGACCATCCTGCTGGCAATCCTCGGTTTTGGCTTCTCGCTGATTGGTGCCTTCATTACACGTTCGGGGATCGTTACGTCCGTGCATGCGTTTTCCACCGATCCGACACGGGGCCTGTATTTGCTGGGAATCCTGGCGTTCTTTGTCGGGGCTGCGCTAACGCTTTTTGCCTTCCGGGCCCGGGAAATGGAGGCCAAGGGGGTGTTTGGCATGGTCAGCCGCGAAAGCGGGCTGGTGCTGAACAACATCCTGCTGGCCGTCGCCGCCTTTGTCGTGTTCACCGGCACGATCTGGCCCCTGGTCGCCGAGCTGTTCTTTGATCGCAAGCTGAGCGTTGGCGCGCCGTTTTTCGAGGCTGCTTTTACCCCGTTCATCGTCGGCGTGGCCATCGCCCTGCCCATCGGCGCGATGTTGCCGTGGAAACGGGCGCGGTTTGGCGGCGTAGTGAAAAAGCTGGTTCCGGCGATGCTGTTGGCCTTTGCCGTGGCGGCGCTTGCCTGGGCGGTCGGCAGTGGCCGTTCGGCGTTGGCGCCGATTGGCATGGCGCTGGGCACCTGGCTGGTGGCCGGGGCGGCGGTGGACATCTGGAGCCGCACCGGGCGCGGGGCGTTTGCCGGGCGCCTGACGCGCCTGAAACGCCTGCCGCGGGCGGATTGGGGCAAGCTGCTGGGCCATGCCGGGCTGGGGGTGATCTTCATCGGCATTTCCGGGCTGATGGCCTGGCAGGTCGAGGATATCCGCGTCGCCAAGGTTGGCGAAACCTTCAACGTCGCCGGCTATGACGTGACATTGGAAGACGTCACGCGCGAGCCGGGGCCAAACTATATCTCGACCATTGCGACCATGCGCGTGGCACGCGACGGGCGCGAAATCGCCGTGTTACGCCCGGAAAAACGGGTCTATCCGGTAGAGGCCGTGCCAACGACCGAGGCCGCGATCCACCAGACTCTGTGGCGTGACCTGTACCTGGTCATTGGCGATCCGCAGAACGGGGGCGGTTGGGCGGTCCGTACCTTTATCAAACCCTTTGCCCTGTGGATCTGGATGGGCTTTGTCATCATGGCGCTGGGCGGGGTTGTCAGCCTGACAGACCGGCGTTACCGGGTTGCGGCAGGCGCCGCGCGGGCCAAGGCGGCGCGCCTAAAGGGAGTACCGGCGGAATGATGAAACGGGTAATTCTGGTAATCGCCCTGCTTGCGGCGCAGGTGGGGCCGATCTGGGCGGTGAACCCGGACGAGATCCTGGCCGATCCGGTGCTGGAAGCGCGCGCGCGCGACATCAGCCAGGGCCTGCGCTGCGTGGTGTGCCGGGGCGAGAATATCGACGAAAGCAACGCCGATATCGCCCGCGACATGCGCCTGATGGTGCGCGAACGCCTGTTGGTTGGGGACAGCAATCAGGCGGTGATGGATTACGTGGTCGAGCGTTACGGCGAGTATGTGCTGATGCGCCCGACCAGCGAGGGGGCCAACAAGCTGCTCTGGGCGGCGGGGCCGATTTTGTTCCTGCTGGGGCTGCTGATGGCCGGGCTGTATTTGCGCGGACGTACACGCAGCGCTTCTCCTCAAACAGACCTGAGCGAGGATGAAAAACGCCGTCTGGAGGAATTGTTGAACGGCTGAGGCGTCGCCGCGCCGCTGATCAAATCGATTTGGTGCGACATGCTATTTGAGTCCGGGAAATGTTGCCGGGTGGTGACACAGAGCGCAAGACAATGCTTTACCCGTTGCGTCAGGAAAAAGTAGGTGTAGGGTCTTTCCAAAGTAGCACATGGGGTGAATAGTAATGGAAAATTTCAAAAAAGTAATGCTGGCGGCGGCTATTTCCCTGACTGCTGGTACGGCCACTGCGCAGGATTGGAACGGTGCATATGGTGGGGCGTACGCGCTATATGATATAACGGCTTCGCTATCCGGTGGCGGGCTGCGGCTTGGCTATAATCTGCAAAAGAGCGATGGCGTTTTTTCTGTCGAACTGGATGGTTTCCGCGAAAGCAATGGCGATACCGAGGCTTTTGTTAATGTCCGGGCCGGCTATTTGTTCTCGGACAAATTTCTGGGCTTTGCCAGCATGGGCCGCGGTCGCTACAATGGCTCCGTGGATTTGTATGCTGGCGGGGTCGGGGTGGAATACATGATGACGGATGCTGTCTCGCTTCGGGCTGACTATGAATTGCATAATATCTTGGGGGCGCCGCTTGGCATAGGCAAGCGCTTTTTCAAGCTGGGTGCCAGCTGGAATTTCTGAGCAAACATTGCCTCTGGCGCGCGACTGACGGCGCGTCAGGCTTGGCTTTTTTGCCGGGTGTGGGTTAAGTGCTGCAAGCACCAACCCCGGAGGCCCCATGCAATACGAGACCATTACCCTTGAAATCGCTGACGGCGTTGGCCTGGTTACCCTGAACCGACCCAAGGTAATGAATGCGCTCAATACCCAGATGCGCGCCGAGTTGACCCATGCAGCGCGTGCGGCGGGCAAGGAGGCGCGGGTGGTGGTGCTGACCGGGGCTGGGCGGGCGTTTTGTTCGGGCCAGGATCTGGGCGACCGGGTGAACGCCACCAACGTCAACCTGGAGCGCACCTTGCGCGATGAATACGAGCCGCTGCTCAAGGAAATCACCAATTGTCCGGTGCCGGTCATCGCGGCGGTGAACGGGGCGGCGGCCGGGGCCGGCGCCAACCTTGCGCTGGCCTGTGATGTGGTCATTGCCGCGGACAACGCCATGTTTTTGCAGGCTTTTACAAAAATCGGCCTGATCCCGGACGCCGGTGGCACCTATTGGCTGCCGCGCCAGGTGGGCATGGCGCGGGCCATGGGCGCGGCCCTGTTTGCCGAGCCGGTCAGCGGCAAGCAGGCGGCGGAATGGGGCATGATCTGGGAGGCGGTCCCGGAAGCCGAATTCGAGGCCCGCTGGCGGGCGCGTGCGGAGATTTTGGCGAGCGGTCCGACGGTGGCGTTTTCACGGGTGAAACAGGCGTTGCGGGCATCTCTGGACAATGATCTTGAGGCGCAATTGAAGTTGGAGGCGCGCCTGCAGGGCCAATGCGGAAAGTCGCGCGATTTCAAGGAAGGCGTGGTGGCCTTTCTGGAAAAACGCGCGCCGGATTTCGAGGGGCGTTAAGGATTTACGGGGAACGGTGGGGGAATAGCCCAGCCTGGTGCGACAGGCCCTAGGCCTGCATGAGTTGATCCAGCATCGGGCAGGCGACTCTGCCCTCGCCACATTGCGCCACCAATTCCGCAAGCGCGGCTTCGAGCTTGGCCATTTCGACCATTCGCGCGCGCAGCTTGTCCAGTTGCGCGCGGCCAATGGCGCCGATTTCGCCACAGGGCGCATCCGCATGGGCGTTCAAGCTCATCAGTGCGCGAATATCTGCGATGGCAAAGCCCAAACCCCGGCAGCGCTGGATGAAGCGCAGGCGGGCGATGTCCTCGGGGGTGAACAGGCGCCGCCCATTGGCGGCCCGCCCGGGGGGCGGGATGATGCCTTCGCGTTCATAATAGCGGATCGTTTCGATATGCACGCCGCTTTGCTCAGAGGCTTGGCCAATCGGGACCATTTCGCTTCTCCTCGTGGCTGTAATGCCTACAGGATGCGCGCGCACGGCCTGATTGGCAAGTCAGGCCTTGCGAAACACCGCAACGGCGGTGGTAGACGCCTGCAAATCCTTGCTGGCCATGTCACCGTATCCGGCCTTTTCAATGATCTGAAAATTCGTGAGCAGCGGCGACAAGGCATTGAATTTAGCGGCAAAACCAGCGCTTTCGAAAATGGCGGCTTTGATGCCCAACACATATAGCGCGCCGGGACGGCCAATGCGCAGCAATTGGTCCAAAGCGTCGGGGCCGACGTGGCCATGGGTGAAGGTGCCCGTCGAGGTGAACCCCGCATAGGTGTTGTCGGCGATGTCCATCACCTT
>CAYSBG010000189.1:0-4721 GCA_964429125.1 uncultured Aliiroseovarius sp. | reverse complement strand
GCATCACGTTGCCGCGCACGTCAAGCGCGGGGTCCAGCTCGGGCTCCTGCGGCAGATAGCCTACCCGCGCGCCCTCGGCCGCCCAGGCCTCGCCGGTGAAGTCCTTGTCCAGACCGGCCATGATCTTCATCAAGGTTGATTTACCGGCGCCGTTCACGCCAACCACGCCGATTTTCACCCCGGGCAGGAACGACAGGCGGATGTTTTCAAAGCATTTCTTGCCGCCCGGATAGGTCTTGGACACCCCGTCCATATGGTAAACGTATTGATAAGCAGCCATGGTTTCCTCGTGCGCGAATGGAGTTTGCGCTTGGATAGCGGGTTGTGGCGCCAAGGGCAATTCAAAGCTGTATGCGCGTTGACAGGTGCGCGCAAGGACACCATCTATGGGGGAATTGGGAGGGGCCTGAATGAAAAAGCCATTGTCAGAGGAGCAGCGCCGGGAGGTAACCTGGATTGTCTTTGGCCTGATCGGGCTGGCGTTTCTGGCGCTGTTGTCGCTGCGCAACGCAGGTTTTCTGCCGGTCATGCCCGAGGGCGGGAACGAGGCGGACCAGGTGGTGTTCGTCGCGGCCGGAAGCCGTTGGCGGGTCGAAAACGCAGAGTGGGCAGATGTCGGCTCTCAGAAGGTGTTTAGCGCCGAGCTGGATTTCATCGGTGGGACTGATCCCGGTCAGCCCAATCTGGCCATGGCGCGGACCTTTTGCTGGCAACATTTGAACGGAACCGGGCCTTTGAACATTCCCCGCGCCTCTGACCCGCTGCGCCTGGCGAACCCGGGGGTGATCGAGGTACGGTTTCATGGGCTTGCGGCCTGGGAGGGGCGGGTTGCCCGGGTGCCGTTTGACGGGGAATGTGGCGCGGCGACCTGGGTTCAGGTGCCCGATCCCGTTGCGGTGGACGCAACGTTTTTCCTGCAGGCGGCAGGGGTGAAATGGGCCCTGATCAATCGGCACTGGCGGGTCAAGGATCGCGTAAGCATTCTGGATCTGGACCTTGTGCATGTGGAGGGCGGAACCCCGCTGCGCGCGCCGATCGAGCTTGGCGCGGCCATGTGCACGGCGCTCTTGCGCGATGGCGGGGCGGATGTGGGCAAGGACCCACGCGGGCATGACCAATGGGAAATGCGCCTGCGGTTCCATTTTCAGGACGGGACCCGGACCAGGTTGGTGCGCGTGAAGGTACGCGGGGCCAATTGCCAGGCGCCTGGGCTGATCGGTCCAGACCTGGCGCTTGCCGATGTACCCAACCTGTTTGCAACGAATTGGGAGCGCGAGGCGGGCAAATGGACCGCATATGTCGACCTGGTGCCAGATGCCGATCGGGACCGTTCGCAGCCGCCGCCAATTTCGCAGGCCGTGGCAATCTGCCATGCCATTGTCGGGCGGCTGCCATCGCCTTTGATGCCGCAAGTCCCGCGGCCCTTTTCCGGCAAGGTGGTCTTGCGCGACCGCCTTGAGAACGGAGACACCGGCCCCGCCCAGGAGGTTGCGGTGAAGCGCGGGATCTGCCTGGACCCCACCGGGGGAGCGCGGCAAACGCCCACTGCATCGGAACGGACGCAGGCCCAGACGCAGGCCAGCATCAAGACCTACATGGTGGGGGCGGGCACATGGTCTCTGGGCAGGGCGCGCTATCTTCCAGAGACGCAAGGGTATCGGCTGATCATGTCCTTTACCGCATATGAGGGGGACGGGGCGCTCAGCCTGTCGCCCGGCCAGATGCGTCCGCTGTGCCGGGCAATTCTACATGACTTGCCGCCAGGTGCCCCGGACGGATTTCGAAAAGATGAGATTGCCCGATTGCAGATACAGGTAAGGACGCCGGGCGCGGACGCGGACGCTGACGGTTGGAGCAAATGGGTTAGCTTTGATCTGCAGGGAAAAGATTGCTGGGGCAATGCGTCGGGCGACATTTTTGCAGGGCAAAGGCGGTGGAGCGGGACCGGGAGGGGGGTAACGCTGGACCTCGACCTGGAATTTGCGGGCACCGATCCCCGAGCCGAGCGCATCGACGCCCTTGCCTTGCGCGCCTGCATCACCCAAATGCGCGCCTTGCCACCGCAGATCGAAAGCCTGGCCTGGGTGCGGGTGCATTTCAACGATTCAGACAAGGCGGACGGGGCTGTCAGGGCCGAGCGTATTGTCGCGGTCCATGACGGCAAATGCAGCGAGGTCTTTGCCCCGGCCACCGCCACCCCCTATGGTGGGATACCCACGGAACGCGGCGTTTATGACAAGCTGGTGGCAGAGAACCTGGTGGTGCGCCGTGGGGTGTGGCCCGTGGAGCGGCGGCGCTTGGTCAAGGAAGATCGCAAGCTGGTCTTGCGGGTATGGATCGGTCAGGCCACGCGGATTTCCGGCGATGCGCCGATGCAGATGACGCCATTGGCGGCCTGGTCCCTGTGTAACGCGCTGCTTGACGATTGGGCCGAACTTGTCCCGCCGGGCAAGCGACGCCGGGATATCACCCGGATCATGTTTCACATGCGCGGTGACGCGCTGGATGAATGGACCTATCAGATCGTGGATCATGGCATCTGCCGCTTGCCCGAAGGGGCGGGTGGACAGGGCCGGGAGTGACCGGGCAGGGCGGGCGCCGGCTAGCCGGAGGCGGAAAGGGTGAAGCTGTCAAGGCAGCGCGTTAACGCCACGCTGATCGCGGCATGATAAGGTTTATCAAAACTCCACCGGAAACCAGCGTATTGAGCTTGTTCCCTTGCATCCGGATCTGGTTGATCCGCCAGATACAGATTGATTGCGTAACTGATTTCTCGCCGAAACCTCTGATTGTTGAGGTCTTTCGCGGAGGGGAGGCCAAAGAAATCCTTGATTTCTTTTTCAGTCGTCTCCCGGTTGCGGAAGGCACGGTACAAATCCGGTGCCAGGGTTTCGAGGAAAATTGCCGTAACAACCGAGTCGGCGACTGGCCAATTGTTGTTGTTGCCAAAATCGTTCGGCAGCAAGGCACAACGGGTCAGGATACGCTCGACATCGCGCAGGGTGAGGCGGTCAGCGATTTCGGGGAGTTCGCAGTATTCTTGAAGTATGTTGGCAAGAGCTCCTGGCAGGCCAATTTTCGCTGCCTTCTGTTGCAGGTAAACCACGCTGTCGGGGTCACGGCCCGCCGGGCGCAGCACGATGGTCAGCTGGATGAATTTCTGCAGGTACTGCGCCGCGTCGATCCCGGCGCCATAGCGGGCGCGCACGGTGTTGCGCAGGGCGTCGAGGTTGACGCCAAGGATGAAATGCACGTTGTCCACGTTGAAGAAATGCTTGATCACTTCCAGCAACGACAGGGCATAATCCGGGCGGCAGCGGTCGAGCTCATCAATAACGATGATCAAGCGGGTTTCGCCGGCCAGTTCCGTGAGCGCCTGCCGAAATGTCTGCATGGCGGTGCGCCGCCCTTGTTCCTGTTTCCAGAAGGCATCGGCGGCGTTGGTGAGTTCGCCGCTGGCGGCATTGGCGATAGCGTCGCCAATCTCATCGGCGCGCCTGACGACGCCGGCAGTCGCCCCCGCTACGGCGATCCGAAATGCCGCACGCCCAAGCGCAGGGGCAACCGCTCGGGCTTTTTCCCAGTACTTCTTGCCGGCGGTGCCCTCATCCAACCGCTCCTTAATAGCGCCGGTCAGGGCGATCAGCGGGTCATCGAGGTAGTCGTTGGCAAAAGCGTCGAAATAGAGGGTCAGGCCGCTGTTGCCTTCCCGCTTCAAATGCTCGCCGACCCAGCATTTGAGGAAAAAGCTCTTGCCGCTGCCCCAGGGCCCATTCAGCGCCACCACCAGCGGTTCGTTGATTTTTGTCAGCAGCTCGGACAGACGGTCGCCATCGGCCTTGCGCGACAATTGGTCGTGCTTTTCAAAACCGTCTTCATAAAGGGTGATGTCCGGCTCGGGGATGGTCAGGTGCATTTGGGCTTCCTTCTGGCGGGGGCGATCCTGTAAAGCATAGCGGATGCGCTACGAAATTCCATATGCCCGCCCCGGTCAGGTGATCGGCCTGCTTGGCGGATCGTTTGACCCGGCCCACGGGGGGCATGTGCATATCACCCGCGAGGCGATCAAACGGTTCGGGCTGGATCGGGTCTGGTGGTTGGTCAGCCCGGGCAATCCGCTGAAAGAGCGCGGACCGGCGCCGATGGACGAGCGGTTGGCACGGGCGCGGGCAGTGATGGACGATCCGCGCGTTTGCGTGACCGGGCTGGAGGCGCATCTGGGCACGCGGTATACCGCACAAACCATTGTCCGCCTCCAAAGGCTCTATCCGGGCGTACGTTTTGTCTGGCTGATGGGGGCAGATAATCTGGCGCAGTTTCACCGCTGGGAGAACTGGCGCGCAATCATGAACATGGTGCCGGTGGGGGTGATCGCGCGGCCCGGGGATCGCGGCGCGGCACGGGCATCAAAAGCGGCCAAAATCATGCAGGAATCGCGTCTGCGCGGCCGCCAGGCGCGGCGATTGGCCGGGGCCTCTCCGCCGGCATGGTGCCTGATCAACATCCCCATGCGCGCGGTATCTTCAAGCGCGATCCGTGCGTGCGGCGCCTGGTAGGCGCCCCATTTTGCTAGGTCACATACCCATAAACGGGATAGCCTTGGCCGAGGCATTGTGTTTCACTTGCCGCGCACAGCAGGAGGTGCGCATGGCACGTTTCGATTTGTCGGATTTCGAGTGGTCGGTGATTGAGCCGCTATTACCGACGAAGGTTCGGGGCGT
>CAYSBG010000188.1:0-4731 GCA_964429125.1 uncultured Aliiroseovarius sp. | reverse complement strand
AGGTGGGCGACTACGGTGCGATGATCAAAAACCCGGCCATGGCTGGCCCGTTCATCAAAAGCTTTACCGTGATGGGGACAATCCCGCGCGATTGATACCGCATCCGATGAACACGGATTGAGGAGCTGTGCTTCTCAATTTGGCGTCTCTCCTGTGGCGGGTTCGTTGATCGGACAGGTTTCGGGCAGGTCCCTACTTGCGCGTTCCTTTGCCTTTGGCCTTTGCCAGGGCGGCAGCCTTGGCGCGGCGGGCTTTGTTTTTCTTGCTGTTTGGCTTGCCGATTGCTGGTGCGCCCTTGGCTCCTGGTTTGCCGCGCTTCCCGGCTCCGCTCGGCTTGGTGGGCTTGTCCCCCTTGCCACCTGGTTTCGGCTTGCGATTGCGTGGCACAGGATCGTCGTTCCAGTCGATCGGCGCAGTATCTATCGGTGCCGGCGGGGCGCCTTTGGTGGCGGATTTCTTGTTTTCATACCCGCCATTTCCGCCCTTCTCATATTTCCCGCCGCCCTTTGATTTGCGCGCAGAAAAGCCGGGCTTGGAGGATTTGGCGATGGCGGGTGGGGTGTCAAGCTGGGTGATGCTGGCGCCACCCTCAACCCGCATGTTCTTACCAATGTTCTTCAAAAACCCCTGCACCGCATCCTTGCGGATCTCGACAAAGCTCTCCTCGTGCTGAATGCGAATGGCGCCGATGTCTTCTTTGGCCAGCCCACCGGCTTTACACAGCATTGGCAACAGGCGGCGCGGCTCGGCACGGGCTGCGTGGCCTCCAGTAATGGAAAACCAAACACTGGCGCCAAAAGGTGCACGTGGTTTCGGTGCGCCATCCCCGCCAGAGGGCGCAAGCTCCTCGGGTGCGGACAGGCGTGCGTTGTGCAGACGCAGGAACGCTGCCGCTATCTGCTCGCCGCTATAGGCATCGGTCAGCTTTTTTGCCGCTGCCTGCTCGCTTTCGCTCAGTGGCTGCTGCCAAGTGGGATCGGCCTGCAAGCGTTCCTGATCGCGCAACAGGATGTCCGCTGCCGAAGGCGCATCGCCCCATTCTGCCGTCACCTTGGCGGCGCGCAGAAGGCTTTGCGCCTTGCGCCGCGCCTTGGGCGGGGTGATCAGCACGCTCACCCCCTTGCGCCCGGCGCGGCCAGTACGGCCTGAACGGTGCAGCAGGGTTTCTCCATTGGACGGCAGATCGGCGTGGATCACCAGTTCCAGCTTGGGCAGGTCAATGCCGCGCGCGGCAACGTCGGTGGCCACACAGACCCGCGCACGCCCGTCGCGCATGGCCTGCAGCGCATGACTCCGCTCGTTCTGGGTGAGCTCTCCTGACAGGGCCACCACAGAAAAACCCCGGTTGGAAAACCGCGTGGTCAGGCGGTTGACCATGGCGCGGGTGTTGCAGAAAACCAGCGCGTTAGGCGCCTCGTAATACCGCAGCACATTGATGATGGCATTTTCGCCATCACGCGCCGAAACCTGCATGGCGCGGTATTCAATGTCTGCGTGTTGGCTGTGTTGCGAAGTTGTAACGATGCGTACCGCATCGGTCTGGTAGTTGCGTGCCAGGCTCTCGATTGAACGTGGAACGGTGGCGGAAAACAGTAAAGTCCGGCGCGCGTCAGGCGCTTCGCCAAGGATGAATTCAAGGTCATCGCGAAAACCGAGGTCGAGCATTTCATCGGCTTCGTCAAGGATTACCGCGCGCAGGTTGTCCATCTTGAGCGACCCGCGCATGATGTGGTCGCGCAAGCGGCCCGGCGTGGCCACAACAATATGCGCCCCCCGATCCAGTGTTCTGCGTTCGCTGCGCATATCCATGCCACCAACGCACGAGGTCACTATGGCCCCGGCCTTGGCGTATAGCCAATCCAGCTCGCGTTTGACCTGCAAGGCCAACTCGCGGGTTGGCGCGATGACCAGTGCCAGAGGCTTGGTTGCCCGCTCAAAGGCCTCGGCGTCGCCCAGCAAGGTCGGCGCAATGGCCAGGCCAAACCCGACGGTTTTACCCGAGCCGGTCTGGGCGGAAACCAGCAGGTCCGCATGCCCAAGTTTCGGGTCGGTCACAGCCTCCTGAACAGGGGTGAGCGTGGTGTATCCACGGTTTTCGAGGGCGTCTGCAAGGGCTTGTTTCACGGGCGGCTTTTCTATGGTTAGCGCGATTGTCCGGCAACCGGCGCGGAATATGCAAAGTAGAAAACGCCCGCTCAGTGACGAGCGGGCGTTTGTTGATATGTGTTACACGACGGCAAAGGCGTCGATGTATGCGGCTTTAGCGACGCAGGCCAAGTCGTTTGATCAGGCTCTGATAACGCTCTTCCTCCTTGCCACGGACATAATCCAGCAGCTTGCGGCGACGTGCGACCATAACCAACAGACCGCGACGGCCGTGGTTGTCTTTTTTGTGGGTCTTGAAGTGTTCGGTCAGCGTGGCAATGCGCGAGCTGAGGATGGCAACCTGTACTTCGGGCGAACCGGTGTCGCCTTCATGGGTCGCATATTCCTTCATCAGGCGGGCTTTTTCTTCGGGTGTAATCGACATCGGGGTCTCCTTGCAACTAGGGGTTATGCCGCAGGCCGGGATGTCGTCCAGCAAGGGCCATGGATAGCCGCCGAATCCGACGGAACTGCGCATATAGGTGATTATGTGCGCAAAAGGAAGGGCTTATTTGCCAAGCTTGATCTGCTCGATGATTCGGCTGACCCAATCGCCGAGCACCGGGATGAAGTCCATACTACTCAGCATCTGCACCACGATCGACACCAGCAGGGTCGCCCCCAGTACCGAGCCAAGGCCAAAGGCGAGCCCGCGATAAAGCTGAAAGGCGCCAAGCTTCCAAAGGCTATCATGCAGTCGGATGAACCGATGGCTGTTCATCTGCGCCACTTCCTCGCGCAGGGCCTTTACCTCTTTGACAAGGCGCTCTGAATCTTCGGATCCCGGCAAAGGCTTGTTTCCGTCCATAAAATGATACTACAGGCAATCACGCGCGCTGCAACCTGTGTAATGTCGCGGCGCGAATTGTTACCCATCAGGTGCGTTAATGTTAAATTGTATCTATCAAAAACTGGACTCGTGAATGGGTACTGATAAGATAAACAGGCAACGCGTATACCTTCAGGCGGTTTCATGATTTTTGCTCTGCTCTTCATCAGTTTATTGCCGGTGGTCTTTCTGCCTGATGCCTTTGGCGGCCAAGACGAAGATTTGGGTAATGGGCTGGCGGGCGAAGGGGAGCCCGAACCCCAAGAGGACGTGCTTGATGTCGGTAGCATTCTTGACCCGGAACAGGGCGATGCCACTCCGCCTGATACGCCCAATCAGGTTGACGAAGACTCGGTGATCGATCCCAATGAAAGCGACGCTGATCCGGACGAATATGGCGCCCCGGTTGGTGACGGCGGCGTAATTGATCCCAATGAAGACCCGGGCGACGAGTTTCCGATAGATGGCGATGGCTCGCTCTTGCAACAATTGCTGGGCGAGCAAAGCGACGCCACCACCGGGATCGGCTTCCTGGGGACTCAGATTTCCCAGACTGACGATCTTGAATTGGGAAACGGCGACGATACGTTTGCCTTACCCGAAGATGGTATAGACGGAAACGGTCAAGGTACGCTTGGCTCGTGGGATGGCACTCCGTTGGTGCGCAGTGAAGGTGACCTGAATGTAATCAGTGGTGGGGATGGCGACGATAACATCACAACCGGCGATGAAGCGGCTTATGCATTCGGCGGTGCAGGCAATGACACTCTAAGCGCCGGGGATGGCGCGGTGGCCTTGTTCGGTGGCGATGGAAACGATACGCTTTTCGGTTCCGACGCGGTGCGTGCGGACGGTACGGCCGCGGCCTATCTGGATGGCGGCCGCGGCGACGACACCATCACCGGCGGCGCTGCCAATGAGGTGATCAGCGGCGGTGAGCATGGCGGCACGGATGCGACCGGCAACGACAGGCTGAGCGGCGGCGGAGGCGATGACGCCATTCGTGGCGGGCGCGGTGCGGATATACTTTCTGGTGGTGCCGGGGACGATGTGCTTGACCATTACGGCAATTCTCAGGAATTGGTGCGTGCGGAACAGCGCGAATTTGGCTGGCATATCGATAACGATGCGGATGTTCTGGATGGCGGGGAAGGAAACGACACGCTAATCTTTGATCGGGCCGACATAGCCACCGGCGGCGCAGGAAATGATACATTTTGGCTTTACCATGATGCGGCATCCGGTGCGGGGCAGGCCGAAATCACAGATTTTTCCACCGGGCAGGACTTCCTGCGCATTAGCTTGAACCCAGATGTTACCAGTGGAACCCCGAATGTTTCGGTCGACCCGTCTGAAGACGGCCAAGACGGTGTTGTGCGCATAAATGGCGAGGTAATCGCAATCTTGCGAGGCGCTCCGGGTGCGACCCAGGCGGATGTTTATGTGGATGTGCCACAAAACATCTTCAGCTAATACATTTTGACATATCGGGTGGTAGGTCACTTTGAAATATAGCTTACTACGTCTTTGATTTGCGCATTTCGCGGATCATCCCCATATTCGGGATATGACAGATAAACCCAAAAGACCCAGAGACGCCAACCAGTTTGCCAAGTTCATTGTGGACGTAGCGACAGGTGACCCCGACCCAGAGACCGTAAAGGACGAAACGGATCAATCGGCAAAATCAAAGGGGCAAAGGCTAGGGCCTGTCCTCATTTACCTTGCGCCCCCGGTTTCAGTCATTTTCCGCCAGC
>CAYSBG010000187.1:1996-4732 GCA_964429125.1 uncultured Aliiroseovarius sp. | reverse complement strand
GCTGGTGGCCAACCTGATCAATCGCGCCCGTATGCACGGGCTTGCCGCCCAGGGCGCGGGGCGAATCGAGGCCGCGTTTCTGCAACCACAGCCGGACCTTACCGTGGCGCGTTTTGACTACGAGACGCATCTGGCTGCCATGACCGGCCCCGCGCCGCATTGGCCGGACTCAACCGCTTCGGTCAGCGAATTGCGCCTGTCCTTTCGCGTCCGCCCTGGCGGTTTGCTTTCGGGACTGCGCAGCCCACGCATTGTGCATCTGGATATCGTCGACTACCCCGGTGAATGGCTGCTTGACCTGTCGTTGCTGGACCTTACCTATAGCCAGTGGTCGGCGCAGGTTCTGGAGCGTATTGCCCCGCGAGAAGCGGCTGCAGCCTACCTGCAGGACGTCGCTAATACCGACCCGACCGCCAAGTTGGACGAGGTTGCCGCCAAGGCGCTTGCCGCGCGCTACGCTGACTATCTGAAACAGGCGCGCGAGGCGGGGTTTTCTGATTGCACACCGGGGCGGTTTTTGCTTCCCGGCGACCTTGCCGGCTCTCCGGCGTTGACATTCGCACCCCTGCCGAAGCCGGACAAGGCGCGCCGTGGCACCACTTGGCGTGTCTTTGAGCAACGCTTTGAAGCCTACAAGGCCCAGGTGGTCAAACCGTTCTTTCGCACCCATTTTGCCGGGATTGACCGGCAAGTGGTGCTGGTTGATGTACTGGGGGCGATCCATGCCGGGCCCGCCGCGTTGGAGGACCTGCGCAGGGCGATGGCTGAAACGCTGGGCGCCTTTCGCCCGGGTCGCAATGCCTGGCTGACCCAACTATTCGTCGGCCGTCGGGTCGAACGCATCCTGTTTGCCGCGACCAAGGCCGACCATCTGCACCATACCCAGCACGCCCGTCTTACCGCGATTACCGAGGCACTGGTGGCCGAGGCCTGCACCCGGGCCGATTTCGCCGGGGCCGAGACCCGCGCCATGTCCATTGCCGCCCTGCGCGCCACGGTCGAGGAAACCCTTGGCCATGACGGCCAGGAACTCGACTGCGTGCGTGGCACCCTGCTGGACGGGCGCAATGCGGCCTTTTATCCTGGCGCATTGCCCAAGGACCCGGCCCGCCTGTTGGCCCCGGCGCGTGAGGGGGCGGAAAAGTGGCTCGATGCGGATTATCAGATCATGCGCTTTGCCCCGGCACCGCTGGAGCTTGCTCCGGGCGAAGCACCACCGCATATCCGGCTGGACAAGGCAACGGAATTCCTGATTGGAGACAGGTTGTGAACACTTTGCAAATCGGCCCGGCCCGGCCGGAGGATTCCCCGCAGATCGGCAATATCCTGTCGGGCTGGATTGATGAAACCCCTTGGATGCCCCGCGTCCATAGCCATGCCGAGGATCAGGAACACGCCGCCGCCATGGTCGCGCGCGGCTGGGTCGAGGTCGCGCGGTGGCCGGAAGGCGAGGTCGTCGGTTTTCTCGCCCGCGATGGGGTCGAAGTGCATGCGCTCTATTTAGCTCGCCACGCGCGGCGTCAGGGCGTGGGCACCGCGCTACTGGCGCGCGCCAAGGCCGGACGGGCTCTGCTCAACCTCTGGACCTTTCAGGCCAATTGGGCGGCGCAGAAATTCTACCTTCGCCATGGCTTCTGCGAGGCCGAACGCACCGATGGTGCCGACAATGACGAAGGCCTGCCCGATATCCGTTTTGAATGGACACATGCCCGTGAATGATACCCCAAAAACCACCGGCCCGGTTCTGATCGAACTGGACACCTCCGGGCCCGCCAGCCCGGCCACCGCGCCGCCTGTGCCTGAACCGGACCTGCCCGCGCCGACAGGGGCGGCGATGCAGGCCGCTACCAGCTTTGCGGCGCGCAAACCCTCGCGACTGGGGCGCTGGTTCTGGTCGCTGGCGGTGGCTCTGACCGGCTTTGTTGCGTCGCTGGCGGCATGGGATTTCATCAACGGACTGATCGCCCGCAACCCAATACTCGGTGCCGTCGCTATGGGCCTGACCGGCGCTTTTGTGCTGATTTTGCTACTTATGGCCTTGCGAGAGTGGCTGGGTTTCGTACGCCTTGGCCGGGTCGATAAAATACACCGCGCCGCCGAGTCCGCCTTGCGTGACGGAAGCCTGGCAGAGGCGCGGAGCGTGGTTGCGCGCCTGTCGCACCTCTATGACGGTCGTGCCGAGCTTGCCTGGGGCCGGGAAAGGATGGCGGCACGTCAAGACGAAATATTCGAGGCCGCCGACCTGATCACCCTTGCCGAGGCCGAGTTGCTGACCCCGTTGGATCAGGCCGCCACAGTCGAAGTCGAAGCCGCCGCCCGCCAGGTTGCCACCGTCACCGCCATCGTGCCGCTGGCGCTTGCCGACGTTGCCACTGCGTTGACCGCCAATCTCCGGATGATCCGCCGCATCGCCGAAGTATACGGAGGGCGTTCCGGCCTGCTAGGCTCCTGGCGGCTGACCCGCGCAGTGATGACCCACCTTGTTGCCACAGGTGCGGTCGCTGTGGGGGATGATTTGCTGGGCAGCGTCGCCGGCGGCTCGGTCCTGTCGAAAATCTCCCGCCGTTTTGGCGAAGGCATGGTCAACGGCGCCCTGACCGCACGGGTTGGCGTTGCCGCCATGGAAGTCTGTCGGCCACTACCGTTCAGCCCAACCTGCCGACCCTCGGTCAGCGGCATCGTCGCCCGCGCCCTCAAAGGGCTTTTCGGTAGCAAATCCGCGGGAAAGTAATGCCC
>CAYSBG010000187.1:0-1986 GCA_964429125.1 uncultured Aliiroseovarius sp. | reverse complement strand
AAGCTATCTGACCGGCCCTGACCCAAGCCACGCCATCCCGCTCACCGTGCTTGGGGCCCGGGCCACCAATATCAGACATGAACCCCGCGCCGCCCGCTACCCCGCACGGCGCGGCTTTTGTTGACCGAAGGCCAGCAATCCGACCACAGAGGGGCGGCCACCCTGCTGCCTGATTTACCGCTTGCTTCAGAGCTGTTAAGCGGCAAAGTCACATCGCACTTTATAAGCGCAGCCCGGGCATTGCATTTTCCACGGAACAGCAAGTACGAAAAGCGGTATGAACAGAAACCAGATGCATCTTGGAGCATGTCGCAAATTGTCCTGAAAAGCAGGACCATTTCTGGTTTCAGACGGAAATATGCTTCAGAAGCCCACGCGCTGCCGTTTCGATCAGGTCAAGCGCGCCTTCGAAATCGCGGGTGTAATAGGGGTCGGGAACATGATCGGCGCCGGTCTCGGTGGCGAAATCGGTAAATAGCCGCACCGGCGTAGTGTTACCGGACGGGCGCAGGCGCTCCATATTGACGATATTGTCGTTGTCCATTCCGATGAGCAGGTCAAACTGGCTAAAATCCGCCGTGCGAAAAAGCCGTGAACGTAGGCGCGACAGATCATAGCCCCGCGCCGCCGCGGCCTGCTGCATTGGTTCATAGGGCGGCTCGCCCACGTGCCAATCAGAAGTGCCGGCGGAATCTGTTGCGACCTCAATCCCGTTGCTTTGCGCCATCGCCGCGAACACTCCTTCGGCAGATGGCGAGCGGCATATATTGCCAAGGCATACGAATAAAACGCGGTAAGTCATCTGCTATTTCAACATCCCATTGCCAACCATCCTGCGTGCATACAGCCACAGAAAAACGGCGACCAGAAACAATGCAATGGTAAAGACGATGGCAAGTGTACCCCCGGTCTGAAACATTGAAAAATCCGAAAATACCTGTGAATAAAAAATATTGGCCAGCATTCCCGTCAGCGTCGGAAAGAACATGATTGGTGGAATTCGGGAGCGAAAAAGCAGCCGCAGAGAGCCGAGAACAGCGCCAAACACCCCGATGACCCACGCGACATTCGCCCACAGGGGCAGGTTCTTGAGATATGCGATCTGCTCGGGGGGAAGGGCGACAAGGTAGGCGGCATTTTTTTGGCTTTAGTCATGACGAAGCCAAACACGCCGGACGCATTCCAAACCAACGCCGATGTGGCCACTATCCATAAATGTATCGGTTTTTCACAAGTCCCTCCCGTTTGCTCGTACTCCCATCGCCAGCCTTAGCCCTTGGCAGCCCCGGTCCAGGGCAATTTCATATAGGTGGTCCCCCCGGCCAATTCGTCCAGCATCTGAACAATCCGCTTTTCGCGCGTTGCCTCACGTTTGGCGCGGCCAATCCAGGCAAGGTAATCATTGCGCTGATAGGCCGGGCGTGCGTTATAGGCGTCCCGCATCTGCGCAATCTCAAGCCGAACGTGGATATCCGGCGGCATCGGTTGGAGGGGACGTTTCAAGGCCATACCTCATTGTGCGCACTTTCCATTTCCTGTCAATTACCCCATGAAGCACATTTTCATCCTTGCCCGCGCCAGCATTTCGACGGAAAGCGGACTGGGCACTTTTCGCGACAAGGGCAGGCTTTGGTAGCAATACGATCTGCAAGAAGTCGCCACTCCAGAGGGCTTTGCCCACAATCTGATCCTGGTCGGCGGCACCGGCACCGGTAAAACCCACATCCATTGCCCGGTAGGCGATTGCAACGCAATCTGCCGAGAGGGGCCATCGCCCTGGGGACGGCGCTTGTCAATCAGGGCAAGAAAGCGCGCTTTCACAATGCTGTCGATCTCATCAATGCTCTGATCAAGGAGCAGGTCGAGGGCAATGCAGGGAAAATCATCCGGCAATTGTCGGCGCTGGATTGCGTCATCATCGACGAGCTGGGCTACAGGGCTCCGCCCGTTCGCGCCTCAAATCATCCCCCGGATGATTTGTCGCTT
>CAYSBG010000186.1:0-4810 GCA_964429125.1 uncultured Aliiroseovarius sp. | reverse complement strand
TTCATTCCACCCATGCCTGACATTCCGTTCATGCCACCCATGCCGGACATTCCGCTCATGCCGCCCATGCCGGACATTCCATTCATGCCGCCCATGCCGGACATGCCGGACATACCGTCCATGCCGGACATCCCAGTTTGCGCTTGAGCAACACCTGCAAGCGCAATGAGAGACCCCGAACACAAGATGGCTGCCAAAGTAGTTTTCATCGATTTTCTCATACTTTTTAGCTCCTCGTTGGGTAAATGGCGCACTCGCAGGGCAGAATTACCCATGCTACTCGCCGGTTTTTCTGGGCTCTCCCAGAATTCCGAATGTGGCTTGGAAAACGGCGTCTCAATTGCCGTTGTGCCAGCCACGAATGTCGTAAGGCCCGGTCATGCCGGGATGGATAAACGGGGTGAACCACGCGCCCTGGTTTTCCAGAAATCTCAGGGTCCACGGATAAGGTTGGCTGACCCCGGTCAGAGCCTGGGCGTACCAGGCGCCGTCCTTGACATAAGTCGTGATCACCGGCGCGCCTTCAGGCCGCTCGGACGGGTTGACCCCGGCAATGAAAGGCTCGGCTGAAACGCTGGTGGCACTGGCTATCACCACGGCCACGATGGCTGCAATTTTCGGTTTGATCTGCATGATCCCCCTTCCAGATTTTTCGGCCGCCCTGCGGTCTCTGATCTTTCGCGAGCGCCCAGGCTGCGTCAGAGCGCCCGAAACAGCGGCTTCTGCTTCGAGTCGGACACTACCACAATGGGTAAGCAGTTTCTTTGATAAAATGGTTGTTTAACAATCGGTTAGATCGGGATACGGATGCCGGATTCATGACAAAATGTCCGACGTCAGGCAAAGTCACGGAAATTCTGTGGGAAGCTCGGCGAAATCCACTGCCATTTTGACAGCCCGTTGGCAGTCCCGGCATGTGCGGCAGATTGTCTCACCGAGACGCGTGCGTATGATTCAGAGGAAAACCGGCAAGTCCTGCCGGAAATGGCGCGTGCTACCGCAGATGCGCCCGATTGCATCGCCCTGCAGCCGGCCTCCATTTGCGCTGGTACACCGTTTTTCCGGCGGGGAAGCCGAGGAGGCGCATCGCCGGCGGCCGCCCGACTGAAGACGAAAATGCCCCGGACGTGACCGGGATCACGAACCCCGTGGCAGCAATCGGTGCGGTTTTTCGTTGAACTGCGGCCGAGACCCGGGGAAATGTTTAAACAATTGCGTAAATCGTCACCAAAAGTTTAAACATTTGCCTTATCGGTCGCTGACCTCGACAACGCAGGCCATGGCGCTGTCCCCGGCGGCGCATCCCTGAAACAATCCGGTGCCCCCGCCGCGCATGGCCAATTCTTCTATCAGTTCGATTATCGCGCGCATTCCGGTCGGTCCCTGTGGGTGGCCCCATATCAGGGAGCATCCAAAATTGTTCATCTTTTCGAGCGGAAACCCGGTTTCTCGGGAAAACAAAATATCGTTTACAGCAAAAGGGTTATGGGAATTCACCGCGTCTATCTCGCCGATTGTCAGCCCGGCCTGGTCCAGGGCCATTTGCGCCGCCGGAAGGATCGCCTCGGGCATAAAGGCACGTTCTGTTCGGGCCGAGCCAAAGCCGCGCAGCCGCACCCGGATCGCCAAATCCGTGCTGATCTCGCGCGCCTTGTCTGGCGTGGTTAAAATCATCCCCGCATTGCCATCCGCCGGATGTGTTTGCCCGCCAAAAGTCACACTTCCCCCAGGCAAAACCGGGCGCAATTTCGCAAGGCCCGCTTCGGTTGAAAGCACAACACCTTCGTCTCCCTCCAGAACGCTCTGGACCTTGCGAAAATCAGCGCTGGGAACCTCCATGGCGGGGGCCATATATCGCTTCTGAAAGGCGCGGTCATCGGCGAGCGCCTGGCGATATTGCTCGCCACGCCGAAGAACCACATCATGTTGTTCTTGCGTGGTAATTTCATGTTTCGTCGCGACATTTTCTGCGGTTTGGATCATCGCGTGGCGGCCATTGGGATCGCAATTGAAATTATCCATGACCCAGTCTTCGTGCTGGCCTGTACCACCAGGCGCGCTGGGGGCCGGATAGTAGATATGCGGCCCGTTCGAGGTCCGGTCGCAGGTGACCAACAGCGCGGATTTCGCTTGGCCGGCCGCGATCTCGCCCCCCCCGTTCAACAGCACTCTTACGCTGGTCGCACAGGCTTGCGAAATGCTCGGCCCCGTCGCATTTGTCGCGCCAATCTGCGTCGCCAGCCATGGAAACCCATAGAACGAATGCTTTTGCGGAACGGTAATTCCCAACAGGCCAAAGTTAAATTGCGCCGGGTCAATACCCCGCCGCTGCAAAGCTTCCCTGGCAACATGCGCCGCCAGATCCACGGCATTCAAATGGGCCAACGACCCTTGCCAACGGGCAAACGGCGACGCCCAATAGGCGCCATACGGAATTTCAACAGAAGTGTTCATTTTACCTCTTGTTTCAACTGCTTGGCGGCCACTCGCAAAGCAATTCGATCGACCTTTCCAGCAGGTGTTAACGGAAGTTCGGGCAGGATTTCGACGCGGGCAGGAAGCCGGTGTGCGACCAGATACGCGCGGCAATGGGCAATCAGGACCTCCGGATCCACAGGTTCAGCGCAGGTTACATAGGCGATGATGCATTCCCCGGCCTGCTTGTCTGGCGCGCCGACCACACAGGCGCCGGTGACCACCTCGTGCCGCATGAGTGTTTCCTCAACCTCACGCGGGAAGACATTGAAACCTTTATGAATTATAACATCCTTCTTGCGATCCGTGATGGTCAGAAATCCCTCTGCATCCAGGGTGCCAATGTCGCCGGTATAAATCCAGCCGTCCCGGATTGCCTTCGCCGTTTCCTCGGGGTTGGCGACATAGCCGCGCATCCCATGCGGCCCGCGGGTGCGAATTTCTCCGGCCTCTCCGGTGGGCATTTTCCGCGTGCCGGTGTCCACATCGACCACCTCGACCAAGGTGTCGGGCACCGGCTTTCCCGCCGCTCCGGCCCGCGCACCATGCACGATTGTGTTGACGGTAATCGGCGCGATCTCGGTCATGCCGTAACCTTCATAAATCGCAAGCCCGGTCAGGCGTTTCCAACGCGCATGCACGGCCTGGGGGAACGGCGCGCCGCCCCCGGGGCAAACCCGCAGCGTGGACAGGTCACGGGTCTTCAGGCTGGGGTCGGACATCAGCGCCTGGTAGATCGCAGGCGGACCGCCACCCAGCACAGTGACGCGTTCACGCTCCATCAACTCCAGGGCTTCTCGGGGATGAAATCGCGGCGGGATAATCGCAGTTCCGGCGACTTGAACAGTCACGCACACGCCCATGATGTACCCATAAATATGGCTGAACGGCGCCAGATGGAGGAAGACTTCGCCAGCGCGCATCGGCCAGCCCCATTGCATCCGTTCGCCGGCACACAACAGCATCTCGTGGCTGTAACACACCCGTTTGGGAACGCCGGTCGTGCCACCAGTAAAGAAGCTGGTGGCCGGGTCATTTCCAGAGCCACAGGCCGATGGGAATGTGATTTTCAGGTCGCGCCATTCCGCCAGAGACGCTTTTCCCACCACCTCGGCGTCAGGTGCGAAATCCAGCGGGCGGTCGGCAAAAACGAACCCGGGCGCAAGCGAGTCGAGCAGGTCCGCACCGGTTTTTGCCGGCAGCGCCGCGTTAAGCAGCGCGGGCACGCCACCGGCCCATAAAACGCCATAATAGGTGATCAATGCGGCCAGCGAATTCGGCATGAAAATTGCAACGTCAGCGCCCTTGATCCGCGCGGCAAAAACCTGGGCAAAGCCCTGCACTGCCGCCAGCGTATCGGCGTATGAAAACCGTATTTCCTCATTGGCGCAGAACAACGTTTCGGGGTTGTTTCGCGCCGTGCGTTCCAGAATCTGGCAAAGGTTAGCTACCCCCGGCGCGCGGTGCCAATCGAGAAAGGTGTTTTCCTGCATGTCTGCCTCCCGCCCAATTCATATCGCAAAAAGCATTTTTACTCAATGGCTTGACCGGGAAAGCGATCCGCCCGGATTTGGTTTCGGGCACCGCACTTCCAGTGGTTCATATGGGTTGAGCCCCGACAATATGCCGAAACGCTCGGAACCTATTGATGTGTAATGGTTTCGACTTGATTTGACAGTTCCCGTTTTGCCTTGATGGGTTCGTCGGGTGTTGCAGGGGCGATGGCTTTGACTGCCAAGAGGAGCTGGTAGTCGTGCTTGTCCATCTGAAACGCCCTTGGCGGCCTTGCCTTGCTTTACTCTTTTCCTGAGTTCTTTGATCTCTGCAAACTGAGAGCTTTTGGATATGCCGCAGAAACCGCGGATCATCCTCAGTATCTCGCGAACTGGCTGGGGAATGTAATTGAGTTAGGTTTTGCAAGGCTGTCAGGGAGCAGTCGCTGCGAAAAACCAGGGGTCCCCATTCGAAAAAGAAAATCCCCATAGGGAATTTTGCCACCAAGTCCGCACTTGGGCATGAATGGTCGGCTTCTTGCAATCAGGATTTGCACAGAATTTTGCCTAGGCAGAAATGCCAAAATCCCCGCAAGCAGATTTCGTCATTGGAAACGAATGGAACCTTCAGCCTGATCGGAAGGAGTGGCCGTTTGCGCGCGGTCGCAATAGGGGCGCGTCCAGTTTATGGCCATCGCCTTACCTCGTGAACTTCTTGTATTTGATGCGTTTGGGTTCCAGCGCATCGGCGCCCAGCCTGCGTTTCTTGTCTTCTTCGTAGTCGTCAAAGTTGCCCTCGAACCATTCCACATGCGCCTCGCCCTCGAAGGCCAGGATATGGG
>CAYSBG010000185.1:0-4827 GCA_964429125.1 uncultured Aliiroseovarius sp. | reverse complement strand
CCCAAGGTGCAGGCAGTTTTTCCAGTGAGCTTCACCACCTCCAAGAGGTCTCTTCCAAGGCGGCCGAACGCCTGCAAGCAGCGCAATGAAGCATTTTAGCGGCCGGCTGCGCGCCAGTCGGCCGCCAATACATGTTGATGCCCGCGAAAACAAAGTCAAATCTTCGATGGTGGAGATATCTTGTGCTCTCCTTCAGGCCGGTTCCGGGGTTCGGAAAATCCAGAACTACCTATAGGATGGTAAAACAGGCCTACTATGGGACAATTCTTATGAAATCCAGGCGCCGAGGTTCTCCAGAACAATGCTCTCCAGCATGTCGATATGCGCCGAGTCATCGTTGAGCGCCGGGATATAGGTAAAGTTCTCGCCCCCCGCATCCTCAAATGCCTCGCGAATTTCTCCGTTGATCTCTTCAAGCGTCTCCAGGCAATCCGCCGAGAACCCAGGCGCCAGAACTGCGATGTTTTTCTTGCCCACCGCTGCCAACCGCGCCACTTCCTCTACCGTATAAGGCTTTAACCATTCAGCGGCTCCAAACCGCGACTGAAACGTGGTGATCAACTGTGTGTCGCTCAGCCCCAACGCCGCGCGTAACAGGCGCGAGGTTTCAATGCATTGCTCATAATAGGGATCGCCCGCCGCGCGATAGCTTTCTGGCATACCGTGATACGAGGCAACCAGCACATCCGGACGTGCCTCGCCCAATGCCGTTTGGATCGACGAAACCAGCGCCTTGATATACAGCGGATGATCAAAATAAGCCGGAACGGTGCGCACCGCTGGCTGGGCAACCTCGGCCATCAGTGCGCGAAAGAACTGATCGTTTGCCGTCGCCGTACTGGCCCCGGCATATTGCGGGTACAACGGAAAAAACACCACCTTGTCACAGCCGGCCTCCAGCAGCCCGCGCAACACCCTGTCCACCGGCGGGTTGCCATACCGCATGGCATATTCCACCTGCACTTGCTCGCCGAACCGCGCTTCCAGCCGTGCCCTTAACGCTTTGGTTTGGTCTTGGGTAATCAACGCCAGCGGAGAGCCCCCGCGTTCATTATCCCATATCTTGCGGTAATTGGCGCCAGACCGGCTGGGTCGAATGGTCAGGATCACGCCCTGCAACAATGGCTGCCATTTCCACGGTGCCATATCAACCACCCGGCGATCAGACAGGAATTCGTTCAGATAGCGGCGCATGGACCAGTAATCGGTCGCATCCGGGGTGCCAAGGTTGGCGATAAGAATTCCGTTTTTGCCTGCCATGCTCTGTCTCCTGTGCGCGCGCCCTGTGATACCGAGTAACGGGCCCGGGTCAATGTGGCTTTTTTGTTTCCAGAACTTCGGCCAGACTTACCTGTGCCGAGCCAGGACGCAAAGGCTTCTGTTGGCTTTCATGCGGGGCCCAGCCGGAAAGAAATATCAATTCGAACCGGGCCAGAACCCGCCCATCCGGTCCTGGGTTGTCACGGGCGTAGATTTCTACGGCCCTGTCAAACACTTCGCGCCTTGTCGGGCGGCGCAACCGTTCGGCCATGGCGTTTCCTTCACCCATTGCCCGCAGGTCGCGCATTAACGCAAAAAGATCGGCATAACTCACCTGTAAACTGGTACTATCTGCTACTGGAAGCGCCAGCCCGGCCCGCTGCAAAAGCGCTCCCATGTCACGGATTTCAGCCATCGGCAGCACCCTTGGCGAAAGCCCCCCGGTAACACTGGTTTCGGCTGTCGACAGGGCGGCGCGCAAGCCGGCGAGCGTTTCACCGCCAAAGGCTACGCTCAGGAAAAATCCATCAGGCATCAACGCCCGCGCACTTTGGATCAGACTACCCACCGGGTCGTTTGCCCAATGCAATGCCATGGCGTGAATGACCAGATCATGCGCACCAGGCGTCAGGTCCAACACCTCGTCATCCGGCACCAAATGCGCATTTGGCAGGATTTCTGCCCAAATTTTCGGGAAACCGGTGATAATTGCGGGCTTGGTAAACGTTCTGTTAACCATTTCCAGGCGATCCTTGACCTCGTCCATCGCCAAGTGCTGCAGAAACATCGCTTCGTCGCTGGCGCGGACGCGATTGCGCACAAGCGCTTTGCGGTCAGTCAGGTCAGGCGGCGTGTTCAAAGGTGTCGTCATGGGGCGAGTGATACGGAAAGGATCAGAGAATGCAATCGGCTTTACATGTGCTTTACCCCAGCCAATGCGTCTCCTGTGGCGAACCCCTAGCCGAAGATTTCGGCCTGTGTGGCGCCTGCTGGACGAAAACCCCGTTCATTTCCGGCCCCGTTTGCGACACCTGTGGCGCTCCATTGCCCGGGGAGGCCGAACCTGACGAGGTTCTCACCTGTGACGATTGCATGGCAATCCGCCGTCCCTGGCAGCGGGGGCGCGCGGCGATGCTTTATCGCGACAATGCCCGGCGTTTGGTTCTGGCGCTGAAACATGGCGACAGAACCGACCTTACGCGGCCGGCCGGCACCTGGTTAGCCCGGGCTTTGGCACCGATTCGCACCCCAAACATGTTGCTGGTCCCGGTCCCGGCACATTGGACCCGCCTGGTTTCACGCCGGTACAATCAAGCCGCCCTTTTGGCCCAGGCCCTGGCCCGCGAAACCCGCCTACCTTATGTTCCTGACGCATTGGTGCGGCCGCGCCGGACCAAACCGCAGGGAAAAACCAGCCTTGCAGCGCGTTTTGCCGCGCTGCAAGGCGCCATTATCGCCCACCCCAAACGCGCCTCTCGCCTGGACGGCCACGACGTGCTGATTATCGACGATGTCATGACCTCCGGCGCCACCCTTGCCGCCACCGCCGAAGCGGCCCTTGCCGCCGGTGCCCGCGACGTTTTCACGCTGGTACTGGCGCGCGCGGTCAAAGACGCCTAAATCTCTGCCCGAACGTTACCAACAAGCGCACGAGGGCATCATGCAAGCAGTCACCATTTATACGTCGCAATTCTGTGGGTTTTGCCACGCGGCCAAACGTCTGCTAGACACCAAGGGTGTCGAATATGAGGAGATCAATGTGGGACGCGACCCGGCCCTGCGCCAGGAAATGATGGCTCGCGCCAATGGCGGCTATACCGTGCCACAGATTTTCATTGGCGAGGCCCATGTCGGTGGCTGCGATGATCTCTACGCACTGGAGCGCGCCGAGAAGCTCGATGCGCTGCTGGCAGACTGACCATGCGGATCGGGCTGATACAGCTGAATTCCAGCGATGACCCGGTCGCGAACCTGCCCGTAACGCTCGGACATATGCGCCAAGCGGCCGACGAGGGGGCGACATTCGTGCTGACCCCTGAAGTCACCAATTTCATGTCGATGGACCGCAAGCTGGCCGAACGCGCCCTACATCATCAGGCCGATGACCCGACCCTTGCCACCCTGCGCGCCGAGGCCAGGTCGCTTTCCATCTGGCTTCTGATCGGTTCGCTGGCATTGAAAACCGGCGACGCAGATGGGCGCCTCGCCAACCGCTCTTTCCTGATCAACCCGGCCGGTGAAATTGTCGCTCACTATGACAAGATTCACATGTTCGATGTGGAAATCGACGAAACCGAAAGCTATCGGGAAAGCGCCGGCTATCGTCCCGGCACAAGGGCGGTGGTCGCGGATACCGATTTTGGACGCATCGGCATGGCCATTTGCTACGACCTGCGGTTTCCGCACCTGTTTCGCACTTTGGCCCACGCTGGCGCCAGTATCCTGACCATCCCTGCCGCTTTTTCCCCGGTCACCGGCAAGGCGCATTGGCAACCGCTGCTCCAGGCCCGCGCCATCGAAAACGGCGCGTTTGTGCTGGCCCCTGGCCAATGCGGCCACCATGGCGCCAAACGCTACACCCACGGCCATTCGTTAGCCATCGCGCCTTGGGGCGAAGTGCTGGCCGATGGCGGCAACGAACCGGGTGTTACCCTCGTTGACATTGACTTGGGCGACGTCAGCAAGGCCCGTGCGCGCGTGCCCTCGATCACCCATGACCGCAACTTCTCGGGGCCGGAATGAGCGACTCGATCACTCAGGAAACGCTTTCCATCGCCTTGTTCAGCGAAATTTTCATGGCCGGGCAACTCGCCCGCAATGCATTGTCACGGGCTTTGCCCAAGGGGATGGAACTGAGCCATTTTTCCGTGCTCAACCACCTTGCTCACGCAACCGGCCCGAAAAGCCCTGCGCAGTTGGCGCGCGCATTTCACCTGACCCGCGGCGCCATGACCAACACTTTGACCAAGCTTGAATGGGCGGGGCATGTGCATATTCATCCGGATTGGGACGATGCACGGCGCAAGATGGTAACGATCAGCCCGGCCGGCCTCGCCGCCCGTGACGCGGCGCTGCAGGCGATCACTCCGATCATCGCCGATGTGGTCGCCTCAATTGGTACCGACAAAGCCCGTGCTGCCCTGCCGGTCCTGCGCGAGATGCGTGAAAAGCTCGGTGATAAAACATAGGGTGAGCAGATTGCCCCACCCAACTTTCTAACTCGGCGCTTGCGGTTTGCTGCTGGCAATAGCGTAATTGACAGACAGGTCCCGCTCTGACAATGACCAACTCCAACTGATCGGGTTGAAGGTAAACCCGGTACGATTGACCACTTGTGTCCCGGCTTGTTCCAGAAACTTTTCCAACTCATCAGGGGTAATGAACTTGCCCCATTCATGCGTCCCGCGCGGCAGCCAGCGCATGACATGCTCGGCACCGACAATTGCCACCGCATAGCTTTTCAGGTTGCGATTCAGAGTAGAGGTCAGCATCAGCCCACCGGGTTTCAGCAGATTCTGGCACGAGATGAGGAATTCCAGTGGATCGGCCACATGTTCGACAATCTCC
>CAYSBG010000184.1:0-4830 GCA_964429125.1 uncultured Aliiroseovarius sp. | reverse complement strand
ACCGATGCGCGCGCAGGCGAGCATGGCATAGGCTGCCTCGGGGATCATCGGCATGTAGATGATCACCCGATCGCCGCGCATCACCCCTTGGCTAAGCAGCACATTTGCCAGCCGGTTAACCTTTTCAGACAGTTCATTATAGGTAATGTGCTGGGCTGGAGTTTCCGGATTATCGGGCTCGAAGATGATCGCGGTCTGTTCGCCACGGGCAGGCAAATGCCGGTCAATGCAATTATAGGCCGCGTTCAAAACCCCGTCCGCGAACCATTCGATGGAGATATTTCCGGGGGCAAAACTGGTATCTTTCACCTTTGTATAGGGTTTGATCCAGTCCAGCCGCTTGCCTTCCCGGCCCCAGAAAGCGTCCGGGTCCGCGATGCTCTCGGCATGCATTTCGGCGTATTTTTCGGCGTTCACATGGGCATTGGCCGCAAATTCAGATGAGGGCGGATAGGTTTTGGTCATGACTCTGCTTCTCTCTGTCGGATATGCACGCGCAGTGCATGGGT
This sequence comes from uncultured Aliiroseovarius sp., assembly GCA_964429125.1. Lineage (GTDB taxonomy): Bacteria > Pseudomonadota > Alphaproteobacteria > Rhodobacterales > Rhodobacteraceae > JAAEUB01. Next base: position 4,321 of record CAYSBG010000184.1, on the reverse strand, counting down.
TGTGCATGCTTTGAGCATGGCAATTGTGGCTCAGATGGCCAGATATTCATGGCGCAGCGTGTCGTTGTCCAGCACCTCTTGGGCGGTGCCGTCAAAAACCACTGTGCCGGTGTCCAGGATCACTGCCCGGTCCGCCAGTGCCAGGGCGCGCAAGGCGTTTTGCTCGACCAGGATGGTGGTGATGCCTTGTTCCTTGATGATGTTGAGGGTTTTTTCAATCTCGTCAACGATCACCGGGGCCAGGCCTTCATAGGGCTCATCCAGCAGCAATACTTTGATGTCGCGGGCCAGGGCGCGGGCAATGGCCAGCATCTGCTGCTCGCCGCCAGAAAGGGTGGTTCCCTCTTGCTTGCGGCGTTCCTTGAGGCGGGGAAACAGGTCATAAAGCCGTTCCAGCGACCAACCGACCGGCGGGGCAATTTGAGCCAATTGCAGGTTTTCCTCAACCGTGAGGCCCTGGATGATGCGTCGGTCCTCGGGGACCAGACCAATGCCGGCCTGGGCCGCCTCATAGGCCTTCATCGGGTGAAGGGCCTGATGGTCGAGCCAGACTTCTCCGTGGGTCAGTTCCGGATCACCCAGACGCGCAAGCGTGCGCAGGGTCGAGGTTTTTCCGGCGCCGTTGCGCCCCAGCAGGGCAAGGATTTCGCCCTCGTGGACGTTAAAGCTAACGCCTTGAACAATATAACTTTCCCCGTAATATGCGTGGATATCCCATGCCGAGAAATAGGCCGGTTCGCTGCGGGTTTTATTTGCGTTCATTGTCGACCCCCTTACGCCGCTTCGCCCAGATAGGCTTCTTTGACCTTCGGATGGCCCTTGATGTTTTCCGGCGTGTCCTCGACCAGCGGCGTGCCCTGGGCCAGCACGGTGATGCGGTCGGCCAGGCTGAACACCACATGCATGTCATGTTCGATGATCGCCATGGTAATGTCGCGCCGTTCCATGATTTCCTTGAGCAAATCAATGGTGTTGTTGGTGTCGGCGCGCGCCATCCCGGCGGTGGGCTCGTCCAACAGCAACAAGCGTGGTTCCTGGGCCAGGCACATGGCCATTTCCAGGCGCCGTTTGTCGCCGCGTGACAGGCTGGCGGCATGCATTGTGCGCTTGTCGGCCATGTTGACCTCTTCAAGCATTGACACGGCGCGGTCAATTACCTCGGTTTCATGCTCCACAGTCTCAAACGGATGCAGGCGGAAGGAGCCGTCGCGTTTGGCGAAAACCGGGATCAGCATGTTTTCCTGCACGCTCAGATCGCCAAAGATTTCCGGGGTCTGAAAAACGCGCGAGATTCCCATCTGGTTGATTTCGTGCGGCTTCCTTCCCAGAACCGACTTGCCATCGAACAGAACCGATCCGGTGTCAGGCATCAGTTTTCCCACCAGGCAATTGAGCAGGGTCGATTTACCGGCCCCGTTCGGCCCAATGATCGCATGCACGGTGTTTTCCTGTACAGACAGGTCCACATCCTTGAGCGCCTGCAACCCGCCGAAGCGTTTGGAGACGTCTCTGACTTCTAAAATAGCGGCCATGGGTCAGTCTCCAATAGTTGCGATATGGGTTTCGGGCTTGGGGTGATGTTCGGGATCGCTTTTATCCGCAGGCGGCTTTTTGCGGAACAATTCGGCAATCTTCTGCCCGCCCTGAACCAGTCCACCGGGCAGGAAGATGACCACCATCATGAACATCAGTCCAAGGGTCAGCGCCCAGCCCTCGCCGGTAAAGCGCGAGAGGACATCGACCACAAAGTTCTCCAGCCAGTCGGGCAGGAAGGCAAACCAGTCATGGAGCACGTTTTCGTTGATCTTGGAGAAGATGTTTTCCAGGTACTTGATCGCACCCGCGCCCAGAACCGGGCCAAGGAGCGTACCCGCGCCGCCAAGGATGGTCATGATCACCACCTCGCCGGACGCAGTCCAGACCATGCGCTCGGCGCCGGCCAGCGGGTCCATGACCGCCAGCAAACCACCGGCCAGACCGGCATACATGCCCGAGATCACAAAAGCCGCGAGGGTATAGGGGCGGGTGTTCATGCCGGTGTAATCCACCCGCGTCTGGTTGGACTTTACCGCCTTGAGCACCAGGCCAAAAGGCGAGCGCGCGATGCGCAGCGAGATATAGAACATGATGATGGCAACGATGGCGCAGAAGTAAAACCCGACATTGAAGGTAAACACATGATTGAGCGCCTGCAGGTCCCAGCTTTTGGACAATTCCAGCCCGAACAGGTTTGGGTAATCTGGCGCGTTGGCGCCGTCAAGAAAGCGCGGGTCGGTGTCGCGCACCTGAAGCCCGGTCTCGCCGTTGGTTATGGGGGTGAACACCGAATAGGCCAGCCGATAGGACATTTCCGCCATGGCCAGCGTCAGAATGGAAAAGTAGATGCCGGATCGGCGCAGGCTGATATAGCCGATAACCACCGAGAACAATCCGGCGACGATCACCGCCAGGATGATAGCCGGAAAGACGTTCAGGGTCAGCAGCTTGAACATCCAGACCGCCGCATAGGAGCCGACCCCAAGAAAGGCCGCATGACCAAAGGACAGGTAGCCGGTCAGGCCAAACAGGATGTTGAAACCCATGGCAAAGATGCCGAAGATGGCGATCTTGGCCATCAGGTCCGGATAGCCGCCATTGAACTGGGCCATGGCGCTGCCTTCGGGAAAGGGTTGCATCAGAAACGGGGTGAACAGCGTCAGGCAGATGACGATAATCAGGAAACGCGTGTCGCTTTTGTTCAGTCCAAGCATGGTTCAGTCCTCCATCACGCCGGCTTTGCCCAACAGGCCCCGCGGCCGTACAAGCAAGATTATGATGGCCACCAGGTAGATGATGACCTGGTCGATACCGGGGATGAGCGCCTTTACTTCGTTCATTGAGGCAAAGCTTTGCAGGATACCAAGCAGGAAACCCGCCGCCACCGCACCGGGCAACGATCCCATGCCGCCAACCACCACGACAACAAAGCTGATCACCAGGAAATCCATGCCCATATGGTAATGGGGCGACAATATCGGCGTGTACATGACCCCGGCCAGCCCGGCCACGGCTGCAGCCATGCCGAACATGACAGTGAAACGCTTGTCGATATTGATACCCAGCAGGCCGACGGTCTCGCGATCGGCCATGCCTGCACGCACGACCATGCCAAAGGTGGTAAAGCGCAGGAAGGCAAAAACGGCGCTGATCAAAACCACCGAGAACAGGAAGTAAACCAGGCGCCAATAGGGGTAAATGATGGCGTTGGGCTCAAACCCGAACAACACGCCGAAATCCAATGCCCCCTTGAATGCATCCGGGGCAGAGGTCTGGATCGGATTGGCGCCGTAATAATATTTGATGATTTCCTGGATGACGATGGCCAGGCCGAATGTCACCAGAATCTGGTCCGCATGGGGGCGTTTGTAAAAATGCTTGATCAGCCCGCGCTCCATGATGAATCCGATCAGGACCATGATCGGTATGGCAAACAGAATGGCCAGCGGCACCGACCAGTTGATGATAGCTCCGCCCATATCCGGCCCCAACCAGCCTTCGATGTAAGAAACATCCACTTTCAACGGGTTGCCAAGAAAATCTTTCTGGCTTTCATCTATCACGGTGTAGGAGAGGTTGAAAATCTTTTGCAAGGTGACTGCGCAAAAGGCGCCCATCATGAACAAAGCGCCGTGGGCAAAGTTGACCACGCCCAGCGTGCCAAAGATCAATGTGAGCCCCAATGCAATCAGCGCATAGGCCGAGCCTTTGTCCAGCCCGTTGAGAATTTGTAGGAAAATGGCGTCCATGGTCCCCACCCGTTGGAATCGCGGCCGGTTGTCCGGCGCATTCATGTTCTTGGTTGATGGTCTGGTGTGTCGTGGGGCGGGAAGAACTCCCCGCCCCAGACCAAAGGCTGGCGATCAGGCGCCGGGGTTACAGGTGCCCAGGCTTGCCTCGTCGCCACCAAACATCGGGTGGTTCGGCGCATACTCGACCTGCGCACGCGGGGTGATCTCGACGATCTCCAGCGTGTCGTATTCGTTGGTCGGGTTTTCCGTACCTTTCATGACCAGCACGTCTTTGAAGCACTGGTGGTCTTCGGCGCGATACAGCGTCGGGCCGTTGCCCAAGCCGTCGAATTCGAAGCCTTCGAGGGCCTCGCCAACCGCGCAGGGGTTGAACGAACCGGCGCGGGTCACGGCGTCTGCATAAAGCAGGGTCTGCACATAGCAGGTATGGGCCGAGTTGGACGGCGGACGGCCGTATTTCTGACCAAAGGACTGAACGAACGCCTTGGTGCCTTCGTCCTGCAACTGCCAGTTCCAGTTCATCGAGCCATAGA
>CAYSBG010000183.1:0-4841 GCA_964429125.1 uncultured Aliiroseovarius sp. | reverse complement strand
TGCACTGAGGCATGACCCGCGAAGGTCATCACCTCCTTGATCGAGAACTCCTGCTCGATCCAGAGCGACACCGCGAAATGGCGCAGGTCATGCCACCGCATGGAGACCCCGACCTCGGCGCAGAGGGGTTTGAACAATCGCTTTAGCAGGTTCGTATGTTGCTGGATGCCACCGCGCGGGGCGGGAAACACGAGGTCCAATTCGTTCTTGGGGCAACGCAACCGCCAGTGGCGCAGGCAGTTCAACACCATCGGCCCGGCTGGGATATCGCGGAAACCGGCTTTTGATTTTGGCTCTCCGATCTTGTTGAAGGCATCGGCCCGTTGGCGGATATGAATGAAACCGGCCTCGAAATCAACATCCTGCCAGCGCAGACCCCGCATCTCGGATGCGCGCAACCCGCCAAGGGCCGAAACGATCAACTGCGGTTTGAAATCCTCGCTGGCCGCCGCGATCAGCTTGCGGATATCCTCTTTTGACGGCACCGGCGCTTTGTAATCGATCCGGCTGGACCGGATAACCCGCACCCCGTCGGCGGCATTGGCGAATAGCTGACCGTTGTCGATGGCATGGTTCAGAATGAGTTTCAGGACCGAAATAACCCGCCGCGTCATATGTTCGGACCGCCCCGACATCAGCAGTCGGTCACGCAACTCATTGACATGGCGACGGGTCAGACGTGCCAGCAGCTGGTCTGCAATGCCGATTTCAGGGTCTTTGAGATGGAGGCGCACCTTGTCGCTGTAATCGCGCAGCGTGGCGCGTTCCATCCGGCGTCCGGTTTTGCACCGCACCTCGCAATGCTGGAGCCAACTTGCCGCCGCTTCTGCGACGGTGATGCTTTCGCAGTCTGCCAGATAGGTGTGATTGGCAACCAGCGAACGGACCCTGACCAGATAGACATCCGCGTCTTTGCGGCGTGGAAACAGCTTCGAGTGGCGCTTGCCGACCTGGTCGGTGAAATCCACCTGCCAGCGCACCAGGCCCGAGGGCAGCGTTCGTTTGCGTATTGTCGCCATTGAGGCCTCCTGCCGTTTATCACGCTCTGTTTGCGAATCTATGCAAGTCCAAAACCCTTGAAACACGAATACCATTGACAGGTCGTCGGAGGTCATTTATTCATACCTCAGACAACATGTCAAAGGTATTCCAAATGAACAATGAAATCACCATCCAAAACCTGACCAATGCGGTGAATCTTACCCGCTATCAAATCGAAGCCTGGATCTCGCGGGGGCATTTCAAACCAGCAAATCCTGTGGAGTCAGGCAAGGCACGGGTATTCACCCTTCGCGATGCCATTGCGCTCGGGGCCATGGCCGCATTTGTCCGACTGGGGTTCAAGGCATCGGATGTCGGATCGCAAATCTCGACCGGCTTGCATGGTTTCAAGGATGATCGGGCGTTGCTTGTAATCTGTGAAGGCCCCATCCGACTCGCCGATGCCCCGAATGCCGCCTATGTCGAGCCTGAAATGGCCGCGCCATTCTCAAAGATCATTCAGGCATCGCGGCTCCCCGAATTGCTGGCAGACCCGGAAATTACGTCTTTCGCGGTTGTCGACCTCAACACCATCGAAGAACGCATTCAGCAGGCTCTCGCCACCGACTAACTCAAACACCTCAGGAGGACATCATGGAAAACGAAATGCGGGCTGGCCCCGCCACAGGAGAGGTGTGCCCGTCGCTTGCCGATGATCTTTTGCGCGGGGCCGAGGCTATTGCCGTGTTTGTCTTTGGCGACGCCAAGCACCGGCGCAAGGTTTACTATTATGCCAGTGACGCCAAGGTGCGGCTTCCCGTGTTCCGGATCGGCAACGTGATTTGCGCGCGGAAAAGCAGGCTGATGGACTGGATCGAATTCCAGGAGACAAATCGTTGAGCGATACCCCCGCATCCATCGACGAGTTGACCGATCTGCGCCTTGCATTGCACCGCAACGGGTATCGCCCCGTGCCGGTATCGGGTGCCCATCTTGCCATGAAATCAGCGGGCAAACGCCCGTTGATGAAAGGCTGGGAAACGATTTGCGCGGGTGCGGACGAGACGGAAATCAACCGTTGGGGTCGGTCGCAGCGCAATTGCACCAACACCGGTTTGCTGTGCGGCACCCTTGTCGGCGTGGATATTGACCTGCTCGATGAAACCCATGCCAAACGACTGACGGACGTTGCGACCGAAATGCTCGGCGAAACACCGGCCCACCGGATCGGGAATGCGCCAAAACTTCTGCTGGCATTTCGCACGGACACCCCGTTTGACAAGGTGCAGACATCCGAGTTTCACATGCTTGATGGCACGGTGGCGCGCGTCGAGGTGCTGGCAACCGGGCAGCAATTCGTGGGATTTGGCATCCATCCGGGCACCAAGGAACCGTATTTCTGGCCAGAACGCTCGCTGTTCGACGTGCCGCTGAAAGACCTCCCCGCGATTGATCTGGCGCGCTGTGCGGCTTTCATCGAGGCCGCCGAGCAATACCTCCGTAAATCCGGTGGCACGACCACAGCTGAGCGACGAGATATCGAACGCACGGGGCGCAAGATTGCCGGTCTGAAACCAAAAGAACCAGCCTCACGCGTACTGATCGAAGAAGCGGTCGGACATATCGATAACAATGAACTGGCCTATGACGAGTGGATCAAGGTCGGCCTTGCGCTCTACGCGGCGCTGGGCGCGGAAGGACGGGATCTGTGGGAAGATTGGTCGGCGCAGGCGGGCAAGAATGACCCCGCTTATACGGCCGAAAAATGGAACAGCTTCGCCACCGTGCGCAGTGTCACCGTTGGCACATTGTTTTGGATGGCGCGGCAAAATGGCTGGCGGGCCGAGCGTGTCCGGCCATCCCGCCCTGCACAACTTGCCGAGGCCGGTGATGATAATGCCCCTGCCAAGGGCAATCGCCCGGAAATCCGCATCTATTCCGGCTTCATGCCCGAAGCCATCGACAAGGGCGAGCAGGCCCTCCTGGCAGCAGACCTTGGCTTTTACCAGCGGGGCAGTCTGGTGGTTCGACCGGCCATGGTTCCGGTTTCCGTCGAGGCAGGGCGGCAAATGGATGTGCCCCGGCTGGTTCATGTCAAAGCGCCCCATATGGCCGAAGCCTTCACCAAAGTGGCAAACTGGAAACGGTTCGACAAACGCGCCGGAGAATGGCTGAACGCCGATTGCCCCCAACGATTGGCTGAAACCTATTTGGCCCGCGAGGGGCAATGGCATTTGCCGGTGCTGACCGGAATCATCAACTGCCCGACGCTGCGCCCAGACGGATCAATCCTCGAACTTCCCGGTTATGATGTCCAAACCGGCCTTCTGTTTGACGCCCAGGGCGGCAAGTTTCCGGCCATGCTGCACGATCCGTCCCGCGAAACGGCCCTGAGCGCTCTGAAATTTCTGCGTGACCTGATTTCCACTTTCCCGTTTGTCACACCGGGGGATCGCTCCGTGGCGCTATCGGCGGTCCTGACCACACTCATCCGCCGCTCGCTACCGACCGCACCATTGCACGCCTTCAATGCCCCCACTGCTGGAACCGGCAAATCCCTGCTTGTGGACATCACGAGCCTGATTGCCACCAATCGCCCGGCTCCGGTAATCGCCCAGGGCAAATCCGAGGAGGAAATGGAAAAACGCCTTGGGGCTGCGCTAATCGCGGGCGACGTGTTGATCGCCATCGACAACTGTGATGAACCGCTCGGTGGTGAACTGCTGTGTCAGGCCATGACGCAGGCCAGCCTGAAGGTGCGCATCCTCGGCAAATCCATGAATGCCGAGGTGCCGAGCAGTGCCGCGATATTCGCGACGGGTAACAATCTCACCCTTGAAGGCGACATGACTCGTCGCGCCATCCGGGCAACCCTTGATGCAGGCGTTGAGCGCCCCGAATTGCGGGCTTTCGAGCGCAACCCAATTACCGAGGTTACAGCCCGGCGTGGTGATTACGTCACGGCTGCCCTCACGATCCTGCGCGCCTTCCATATCGCGGGCCGCCCCGAACAATCCACTCCGCTTGGCTCCTTCACCGAATGGTCACGCTGGGTGCGCGATGCGCTGATCTGGCTGGGCGAAGCCGACCCATGTAAGACAATGGAGGACATGCGCGGAGCCGACCCCAAGCTTGAATCGCTCAACACCGTGCTGGAACAATGGCACGAGGTGATCGGCGATGATCGCGTCACCGTGCGCGAGATCATTGACCGTGCGACCCGGCAGAACCAGCAACTCTATGGCCGTTCCGAGTTCGTTCACCCAGAGTTCCGCGAAGCCCTGCTCGCCATCGCGGGCGACGGTGGTGCAATCAATGGCAGGCGGCTCGGCAAGTGGATCGGGGCGAACCAGAACCGCATCGCCTCGGGCAGAAAGCTCGTTTCCGCCGGCCTGTCGGCGGGGCGGGGGCGTTGGCATCTGGTCGCCGCAGATCAGCCTGCCAGAACCGACACAGCGATTAACGAGGTTTCGGATGATTTCCCAAAACATACCGCCGCTTGACAACGAGTCCCAATTCATCTGGTGGGTTTGGTGTATTTGGTGGATGTGTTTCCGGCCAATTCATTGTTTGTCACAGAGTTTGTCAGGGGCGTGGAACATCGTGAAACGTGACAGGCTTCAAAACGAAAAGCATTTCATGACAGTTTCAGAAGCGTGTCAGATTAAATCCACCAAACCCACCAAACCCACCAGACAAATCGTTAATCACCGGCAAGGGTTGGGACAAAGGCGGTTCCTTTCCGAAACATTTGTATACGGGGGGGCTCAGCGCATGACGTTTCTAACGTGGGGGCTGGAAAATGCCTCTCATGAGCGTTTTTGACTTTCTCGACACGATTATACTACCCCGCTGGTGCG
>CAYSBG010000182.1:0-4866 GCA_964429125.1 uncultured Aliiroseovarius sp. | reverse complement strand
GCCTGCTATGGATTGATTCGATCCAATCCGTCCTTGGTGCGGCGGACCCTGCGAATGCCACGCGCTATGCCCTCAACGCACAAGCGGCACGCGATGCCATCAAAACCGCCGTTATCCAGGCAACGGCCCAGCTCAAGCCAAGCTCCCTGGCCGTGGCGCCGTATCTGGTCAGCCATGATTCCTGGCAATATCTTGAACGCTATTTCGACTTGCCTGCCAGTTGGGCAATTCTTGGCTCCGAGGCCCAGCGGCCACCCCCCGCCCACATACTGGCCTTGCAAAACCTGGTGCAGGCGAAAAATATCTCCTGCATTCTGGCCGAACCGCCGGTAAATTCCGATCTGATCCGCAGCCTTTTTGCCGACCGGCCAGTCAAAATCATTCCCGTCGATCCGTTGGGAACCACTTTGCAACCGGGGCCCGACCTGTACCCTGAACTCTTGCGGCAAATCACCAGCGCAATCCGAAAGTGCAATTCCCCATGACACGCCCGCATCCGGTTGAAAAACCCGGTCTGCAGATGGCTCTGGAGTTTTACTTGCATTCTCCCTAGTTTGCCGCGAATGGATGCGGAATCTGTGACATCATGAGCGAAATCCTTGACGGGCTCGGCGCGGCGGTGCGACTGGTCCTGACACTGGACCCATACCTGATAGAAATTGCCCTGCGTTCGCTGTTGGTAACCCTTAGCGCCGTTCTGATTGCCGCCGCAATTGGCCTGCCGCTGGGCGCGTGGCTGGCGGTGCATCAGTTTCGCGGACGTCGGGTATTGGTCATAGCCCTGAATGGACTCATGGGCCTGCCGCCGGTCGTCGTCGGGCTGTTTGTCTATCTGCTGCTTTCGCGTGCCGGACCGTTTGGTGTGTTGGGCCTCTTGTTCACCCCAACGGCAATGATCCTGGCGCAGGTGTTCATTCTACTGCCGCTCATCGCTTCGATCGGCCTGCAGATAATGAGCGACCTTTGGGATGAATACGCCGAAACGCTGGTTTCGCTGGACGCAAGCCAATGCCAGCAAATTCGCACCCTGCTATGGGAAGGGCGCCACGGCCTGCTTACCGCGGCTTTGGCAGGATTTGGCCGGGGCATTGGCGAGGTCGGCGCAATCATGATTGTCGGCGGCAACATCGACCACGCAACGCGTGTGCTGACCACGGCGATCACCCTGGAAACAAGTCGTGGTAATTTCGCCTTGGCGTTGGGACTGGGCATGGTGCTGATCGCGCTGGCCCTGTTGGTCACTACTGCGACCCATCTGCTTGCCCGTGGTGGGAGGGAAAGCGCATGAGCCGCCAGACGCTTCTGCCACTGGAGCTGCACAATGCCCGGGTGAAGCGGGCCGGCAAACAGGTCGTCGGGCCGATTGAATTGGTGATCGAGGGGCAGGGCTTGACCACGATCATCGGCCCCAATGGTGCCGGCAAGACCAGCCTGCTGAAAATGCTGCACGGGTTGCTGCCGCTGGCCAGCGGAAAACTGGTTTGGCAAGGCGACGCGCCCGGTCCACGTTCCGGACAAGGTTTCGTTTTTCAGACCCCGGTCATGCTGCGCCGCTCTGTCATGGACAACCTGGTTTACCCGTTACGCCTGCATGGCAAGGGAAGATCCGCCGCGAAGGACCTGGCCGCCCATTGGTTGGCAAAGGTCGGGCTGAATGGGATGGGCCGCCATCCGGCACGCAGCCTTTCCGGCGGCGAGCGCCAGAAATTGGCCCTGGCCCGGGCTTTGATCCGCGCACCCGAACTGTTGCTGCTTGACGAGCCATGCGCCAACCTGGATGGGGCCGCGACACAGGCGATCGAAGAAATCCTGCACACCGCCCGAACCGAAGGCACCCGCATTGTCATGACCACCCACGATCTGGGTCAGGCCCGGCGGTTGGCCGACGATGTCTTGTTCATTTTTCGCGGACGCATCCACGAAAAAGGCGGCGCGCTGCGCTTCTTTGACCGCCCGGAAACCGACGAAGCGCGGACATTTCTCAAGGGAGGCATCGTCAAATGAGCGCTGGGGGCCGATGGCGGGGGGCATATAGCCTGCCCTTTTCCTGTGTTCTGCACCTTCTGCTTCTGGTCGCTGCCCTTCCGGTAAATGCTCAATCCATGCGTCTTGCCGTCACCACCACTTTTCGAAATTCCGGTTTGGCGGCGGTGCTTCTTCCCGCCGCCGAGGCAGAGCTTGGGTTTCAGATCGACATGTTGGTGGTTGGCACCGGACAGGCAGCGGGGTTGGCACGGGCCGGCGACGTGGACGCGATTTTGGTTCATGCGCGTTCCGTGGAAGAGGCATTGGTGGCAGGTAAGGTCGCCACCCATCGGCGCGAAATCATGTATAATGATTTCGTTCTGCTGGGCCCGCAAGATGACCCGGCACGGATCGCCGCGGCGCCAAACGCGTCTCAAGCGTTTCGCGCAATTGCCGAGGCCCGCGCACCCTTCGTCAGTCGCGGCGACGATAGCGGCACCCATAAACGTGAACTGGAGCTGTGGGCCGCAGCCGGCGTCCCCGCCAGTGATCGTCCGGTCGCCTGGTACAAGGCCGTTGGCGCCGGCATGGGCACTGCGCTCAACATCGCGGCGGGGCTAAACGCCTATGTGCTGTCGGATCGGGCCAGCTGGCTGACTTTCCGCAACAAGGGCGCGCTGGTCCTGTTGTTTTCCGGCGACCCGGCCCTGTTCAACCAGTATGCGTATCTTCCGCTAAACCCGGCACGATATCCGCATGCCCATGCTGCCGAAGCCGCCCAATTTGAGCAATGGCTGACCAGCGATCGTGCCCGCACCCTGATCGAAGGCTATCGTTTGAACGGCATTGCCTTGTTTACCTTTAATGCCGCCGCACGCTGCGTTGGAATGGTTCCCGCCCGAGATTGTCCCTGATTTGGTGCGGTGAATGGTTCTCAGCCGTCCTCATCTACCGCAGGCAGCCAGAGGGTAAAAACCGTCCCCATGCCAATTTCGCTTTCCGCGCGGATCCACCCGCCGGAGCGGCGCACCAAATCATGGCTGATCGAAAGACCAAGGCCAGTGCCTTCGCTGCGTTTGGTGGTAAAGAACGGGTCAAAGATTGATCTCAGTACATCCGGCCCCATGCCCACCCCGCTGTCGCGTACTGACACGCACACGCCCTCAACGCCGTTGTCACTGTGATTACAAGAGGTCAGGCGCAACATCCCGCCATCAGGCATGGCGTGGATCGCATTCACAATCAGGTTGATCAAAACCTGCTGCAATTCGGTCCGGTTCATTGCCACGGCCCGGGTCGCCTGCAGGTCACATTCGAGCGCGATTTCCACCTTGGCCAGCAAGTGCTGGACCAAAGGGATGGAATCGCGCACGACCTCATTGGGGACATGATAATCGACCACACCCGCATATTCCTCGGGCCGGGCAAATTGTAGCAGTTTGCCAACCAGAACAGTGATTGCATGGGTCTGCTCAAAAATCAGTTTGAATTCAGTGTCCAGTTCCTCTCTGTTTTCAAGCGTGGCCTCGCGGATCACGTCCAAATTGCCTTGGATCACGGCGATCGGATTGTTGATTTCATGGGCAATCCCGGCAGTTATTTCGCCAATGGCAGCCAGTTTTTCCGACACGACCAATTGTTTGGTTGTTGCCTCAAGCCGTCGGTTGGCCTTGCTGAGCGCGTGGGTGCGTTCCTCAACCCGACGTTCCAGCTCTCCAGCCCAGTCGCGCAGCCGCCCCTCGCGCTCCTCCAACTGGTCCAGCAACTCGTCCAGATGTGCCGACACGCGCGCGATTTCATACTGACCGCCGAGCAGCCCGGTGCGCGCGGCCAAATCACCTTCTTCGACCTTGGTGATCGTGCCGACCATGCTTTCCAGTGGGGTAACAATGGAACGGGTCCAGCGCAGGAAAACCGGCACGGAAAGCGCGCCGACGCCCAGAAACCCGGCAATCACCAACCAAAGCGTTCGCATTTTGGCCGCTTGAAATGGCGTGTCAAGAAAGCCGACATACAACATACCAACACGGTTGCCATAGGTGTCGACTATCGGTTCATATGCGGAAATGTACCAATCATTCACCACGAATGCCCGATCGAGCCATACCGCGCCCTGGTCCAGAACCCGGGCGCGAACCACCGCCGAAACCCGTGTTCCCAAGGCCCGCACGTTTTCAAACAGGCGCACATTGGTCGAAACCCGCACGTCCTCCAAAAACAACGTGGCCGTACCGCGAGAGCCCTCGGTCAGGCTGGCCTCCGGGTAGACCAGATCATTGATCGTATCGATAAACCCGAGGTTGCGGTTCAGCAAAACCCCGCCCACCAATGCCTGGCCCGGCGCCGCCACGACCGGAGCAGCAATATGCAGGACCATACCGCGATTTTCCTCCTTGCGCGTGGTCGGCACAGCGGCCTCGGTCGGCACCAGCGGGATTGCCGCACGTTGCGCGAGTTCCGGCGCCACCCCCATCAGGTCGCTGGCTGCAAAAATATCGATGCCTGCGGCGCGTCGCCCGGCCAGGGCATCGCGGACCACCGGCCAACGGTCCGGGCGCATGTTTTGCTTCGCTTGGGGCGCGGACGCGACAATGCCATCTGGCCGCGTGAGATACAGGAAATCCAGGCCCAGCTCTTGTCGCCGTACTTCCAGCCATCCGGCCAGTGCCGGCGCATCGCGCGCTGCCAATATATCGCGAAAAGCGGCAGAGGCGGCCAGAGCCTCGACCTCGACGGCGCGTTTGTCCAGAAGGGTGAACATGTATTGGTGGGCGATGGTCAACTCGCCGTTGACTTTGGCAATCAGCAGCCGGTCAAAACGGGCGGACCAATTGGCCATCAGTGTTCCGACAAAAAGCGGCAATACCACCAGCATCGGCACCAGGACAATCGCCAGAAGGC
>CAYSBG010000181.1:0-4883 GCA_964429125.1 uncultured Aliiroseovarius sp. | reverse complement strand
AAATTGCGCGGGTGAAATCCCCGCTCGGCCCACGGGAAATACTGCGCCAGCATATCAGCACCTATACCTCGGCCCATATTGCGGCCCCGGCGATTGGCTGGCTGTTTTATACCCTCACATTTGTTTCGTTGCTGGCGATCATCCCGACGATGCTCCCTGCCGGCAAAGGCGCGGTCCTCGTCGGCTTTTTGCCCATGATCAGCATAGGGACTTCGTTGGTTTTGGTGCCGGTATTGTTGAACCTGGTGTCCGCGACAAAGATTGTGACCATTGGTTTTGCCCTTGCCGCATTGGTCGTTCTGTTGGCGGTTAACGGATTGCCGCCCCGCTATGGGTGGGGCGCGTTGTTTGCCGTGCTGGGCCTGATTCAGGGCGGCAGTTTCTCGGCGGTGGTGCAGCTGAACATCACGCCGCGCGATCGGGCGATGGCAAATGGTGCGATGGCGCAGACCGGTAATATGGGCAATGCATTGGGGACGCCGGTGTTGCTGGCAATTCTGGGTGCCTTTGGAGTGCAAGGCATGCTGTTTGTCGTCGCTGGTCTTTATGGCGCCGGCGCGATGGCGCATGTTCTTCTGGCGCGAAAAAGGTATGGGTAACCGGCGCGCCCGGCTTGTGACGCCAAAGCCAAATCCAAACGCGCCTTCGTCCCCGCGGTTCAGAAATGTGAAAACCGCCAGATGACATGACAGGATACGGCGTGCAGACGCTATCGGACAAGTGATCGTGCCACGCCGATAGGCGCACGCAGGCGAAGCGCAAACGCCTTGCCACCATCCTGCATTCGGCTAGACTTGCGCCAATGCGCCAGGATCCGACACCCTCTCCGCCTTCCGCCACATTTCGCACGCTGGCCGTGCGATGGGGTCTTTTGTTGCTGGTCAATCTGGCAATGGTTTATGGTGTGACCAAAATGCGCTTTGACGATGGCCTTGCCGACGTCTTCAAAAGCGATAATGCGGTCTATGACACCTACCAGCAGTATCTGCGTGACTTTTCGGTAAGCGAAGGCGATTTGCTGGTGGTGTTCACGGGGGCTGATTTTGCGGCGCCAGAGGTGTACGGCGCGATCCGGGAGTTTGTTTTCAACGTCCAGTTCGAGCCGGAAATTGCCGGGCTGATCTCGCCGTTTTCTTTCGATCTGCCGCCTCCAGGGTCCACAGACATGGCCGTCTATCTGGACGATTTGTGGCAGCAAAACCCGGCCCTGCGCCGGTTTGTCTCCATGGATCGCCAGGTGGTCATGGTGGCATTGATTGCCAACCATTCCAACCGCGACCAGGGCACCGGGCCTTTGCATGGGCGGGTGTTGAAACTCGCGCGCGACGCCACGGAAAACCTGGGCATTACTGCACGCCTTACCGGCTATCCGGCCCTGCGCGACAGCGTT
This sequence comes from uncultured Aliiroseovarius sp., assembly GCA_964429125.1. Lineage (GTDB taxonomy): Bacteria > Pseudomonadota > Alphaproteobacteria > Rhodobacterales > Rhodobacteraceae > JAAEUB01. Next base: position 3,493 of record CAYSBG010000181.1, on the reverse strand, counting down.
GTGGCGGCGGTGTTCGGGGATTTCCTGCTTAACGCAAGTATCGGGATCGTCATTGGCACACTCCTGTCGATCCTGACCCTTCGCAGTGTGGCGTTGGCGTTGATGGCCACGGCCAGTTCGGCAACCGCGTTGCTGTGGATGGTCGGGCTGTTTGGCTATACGGGTCTGGCGATCAACGTGGTGACCATTTCACTGCCAGTGCTTATCCTGGTGCTGAGTTATGCCTCGGCCATTCACCTGACCCTGGAGGTGCGCAGGCAGGCGGGCGCGGGCGATGGGCGTGCAGTGGCCAATGCGGTGCGCCGGATCGGTCCGGCAGTGCTCCTCACCACGCTGACCACTGCGGTGGCATTCGCCAGCCTGATGACCTCGCCCTCGGCTTTGATCAGCAATATGGGCTTGGCCGGGGTGGTGGCAACACTGGCCTCGCTGGGCGCGGTGTTTGCCATGCAGCCGTTGCTGCTGGCCAGCGCCGGCCAATGGCCCGGGCTGACGCGTCTGTTTGCCGGCAATCGCGGCCGCGCCGCCGGTTTTCTGCGCCTGGCACCGCTTTCGCGCACGGCGGTCCGCTGGCCGGTGGCGATCAGCGTCGCCGCGATGGTGTTGCTGGCCGGGGCAGTTGCCACCTATATCAAGGTCGAGCCGCAATATTCGCTTTATGACCACGTGGCGACCGATAGCGATGCGTTTCAGGCTCTGCTGGTGATTGAAAATGAACTCTCGGCGATTGGCACAATTATTTATCCGACCCGTATTTCGCTCGACAACCCCGATGGTCTTGCGCAGCTACGCAAGGCCGAGGAGGTTTTACGCTGGCATGCAAACGGGCTGGAAGTGGCGTCGCTGGCGACCTTTGTCAAAGAGGGCGGCAACATCAGCGGCCTGCCGGAAATCCTGCGTGACCGGTTTCTGGCCCGCGACGGGCGCACCCCGTTGCTTATGGTCATGGTGCCCAATCGGGGCGGCATGTCCGTCGAGGGCGCCATTGCCGTGCGCCAACTGGTCGACAGGCTGGACATTGCGCTGGAAAACGACCCGGAATGGCCGGCCGCGCTGATTGCGGCGCCGACCGGGCTGTTGGTGGCCTCGGCGTTTTTGTCGCGTGACATGCTGCTGGATCTGAACCGGTGTTTTCTGGTGGCGGTGATCGCCTCCGGGCTGGTGGTCGCCCTGTGGCTGCGCAATCCGGTAATTGGCCTGTTGGCCTTGATCCCCAATGTGCTGCCCATTGCCCTTGTCGGAGCATGGCTAACGCTTTCCGGTGCCGGGTTGGAGTTTTCTTCGGGCATCGCCCTGACCATCGCATTTGGCCTGGCGATTGACGACACGGTGCATGTTCTCAACCGCATTCGCCTGGATGCGCCGGTCGATGGACGGCTGAGTGTCGAGCATATTCGCGCGGCCCTGCACCGGGTTTCCCCGGCGTTGGTGATTACCTCCTGCGTGCTGTCGTTTGGCCTGATCGGCACACAGTTCGGGCAATTGCCGCTGATCGCCTACTTTGGCCGTCTGTCGATCGCCGCATTCGTGCTGGCCCTGATCGCGGACCTGTTGGTGTTACCGGCGGTTTTGATCGTTGCCCAAAGATACTTGCCCGACAGGTTGATGAGGATACATGTATGAAACCGCTGCATCTGATGCTACCGCTGCTGTTTGTTGCGCAAATGGCCCAGGCCACCGACCTGTTTGACCTGACCGGCGAATGGCGCGGCAATGGCGCTATCGTGTCCGAACCTGGCCAGCCAGGGCGCGAAGGCCGCTGTCGCATTACCGCCATTCCGCTGGTCGAAGGCAAGGAAATCCGCCTGAAAGGCCGATGCGCCACGGACCAGGGCAGCGCCGAGCTCAGCATGCGCTTTGTGCTCTATCCCGGTGGCATCCTGGCCGGGGGCATTGCCAGTTCGACTCAGCCGGACAGCATTCAGTTTGATGGTCGTCTGGAAGGCGATGTTGCCCGACTTGCCTCGCGCAAGGTGGTAGACGTGGATGGCTTGCGCGGCACCAGCAATTTCACCCTGACCATAACCGACGCCAGCCATTTTCGCCTGCGCCAATGGCTTGTGCCCGAGGATGGCAGCGCCGCTGTTGGCATGGTCGATATGGCGTTTATCCGTGTGCCGTGATCCTGTGGCGATTTTGTCGCGCTGGCAAAAACCGACTTAACAGCCTGAAGAACACATGCTAACCTGCCCGTAATAAACAAAATAAAAGAAACGAAAATACAGGCAGACAGGCATGAAAACGAGCTATCGTGGCACGTTTGTCATCTCATGGACGCAAACAGAAGTGGATGGGCTCCAGAACGCACCAAAAAGCGCGCTGGGGGTGGGATCGAGCTGGCGCTGGAGCGGTAAAACGCTGCGCGTCGATGGCCCCTCGAACGTCCTGGTTCTGGAGCGCGGGGCCGAGGAGACAGACATCCGCAAACGCGCGGCAAGGGTGGTACACCGACTGGTGGGCGCGGCGCTCAAGCCGGGATATACGGAACTCTTCACCGCAGACGACCCAATGCTGGAAATGGGTTTTGAGGTCACCGACGGGCATAATTCCTGGGTGGTGACGTTGATTGACGTGGCGCCTGACACGCCGGCGCTGTTGATGTTTGTCAATGATCCCCCGCCCGAGGATGTAGACCTTTGGGTGGTGCGCACGGCACTGCAGGCGGGGCATGTAAACCGTCTGGCCGACCAGCCGACCGGGGTTATTTGCTTCACCCCCGGCACTCGCATCCGCTGCGCCGATGGTGACAAGCTGGTGCAGGACCTGCACGAAGGCGACCGAATCCAGACCCGTGATAACGGAGAGCAGGAAGTGCTGTGGATCGGCGCCCGGCATATCACCGGCGCGCGGCTTTATGCGATGCCCGAGCTGCGTCCGGTACGCATTCGCGCCGGGGCGCTTGGTTTTGAAGTGCCCGAGGGCGATCTGGTCGTCTCTCCTCAGCACCGAATACTGGTCCGTGGCGCTCGTGCCCGGGCGCTGTTCAACACCGACGAGGTGCTGGTTACCGCCGAGGATATGATTGATCATCGCCGGGTCGCGCTGGACCATACCCTACGCAAAGTGACCTATTTGCATATTCTGCTGGAACACCACGAAGTGGTCTGGGCCAACGGGGTGGAAACCGAGAGCTTTCATCCGGCCGGCGCAGCATTGGAGACGGTTGAAGCCGGGCAACGTGCGCGGCTTTTGGAAATGTTTCCGCAGCTTGAGGTTGATCCGGGCGCGTATGGTGATTATGCACGACGTACCTTGACTGCGGCGGAAGCGGCAATCCTGCAAGGCGCTGCAGCATAAAGGTTTCGCCTGCTGTCGCAGGCGACCGGCCGGGGGTTTCACCCCCGGACCCCCAAGGGTATTTGGGCCAAGATGAAGAGGGGCGTTGACTCTGATTATGGCTGGGGTATAAGCGCGACTTCATTGGTGTTGGTGGCCCCTGCAAGGGGATGCCTGTCGGGTGCCGGGAAACCGGGTAAATCCAAAGGACAACGCC
>CAYSBG010000180.1:0-4910 GCA_964429125.1 uncultured Aliiroseovarius sp. | reverse complement strand
GCCAGCCTCTGGATTGACGTCCCGAAGAACCCGGCGGCGTCGGCCAGCGGCACGCCTGCCTGCATCGCCCAGGTGATGGCCGTGTGCATCAAAGTGTGCGGGGCGGCACGGACGCCGGCCTTTTCGCAGACCGTTCAATGCCCGCTACCGCAGCTTCAACGATACCCGCAGGCTTGCGCAAAACCTTGCGCATGGACACCTACCGCCGCGCATTTGCCTACGTTTTTGACAGCAACGGCACCTTGGTGCGATTTGATCCGGTCCATGTCGGCCATTTGAAATGCAACCTGCACCGCATCGTCGACTATCCGAACCTGGCCAAGGCGCGGGCGAACGCGATATGGCCCAACGTCGTGATATTCATCACTAGCGCGTATAACAGCGCCGGGATAGTCAGGCGGGGGTCTTGCAACAATACGGTGGCGACAAACAGCGCCACGGCCACATTCTGCAGGCTGGCCTCGACCATGATCGCGTGGGTTTGGGGCCGACGCAATCGCATCGCGCCCCCGGCCAAGGCGCCGGCCGCCAACGCGCTCAGGTTCAGCAGCACCACCGCCGGACCGACCTCGGCAAAGTTGGCGCGCATCGCCGCCCAGTTCTGCACGAACGTGGCAATGACCATGGCGGCAAATATCACTTTCGACGCTGGCTCCAACACGCGTAAAAGCCCCGCCGCCCAGCCCGGTCGCCACCACCGCAGCGCCACGCCCACCGCCATCGGCCCTAACGCCACCGCGCCCATGGCCAGCGAGATCTTTGCCAAGCCGGCGATGCCCGGCACAATCGCCGCGCCGCTCAGGCTTAGAACCAGCGGGATCGTAACCACCGCGATCAAGGTGCTCACCAATGTCATCGCCGCCGAAAGCGCCAGGTCGGCGCGCACCAGATAGGCGATATAGTTCGACGTCACGCCCCCCGGCGCCGCGGCTACCAAAACCAATCCCACCGCCATCGGCAGAGGCAGGGCAAAGGCGCGCGCCAAGCCAAAAGCGACCAGCGGCAACACCCCGATTTGCACCGTCAATCCAACCAGCATCGGTCGGGGCCGCGTGAAGGCGCCGACAACTTGTGAGGGCAGCAGTCGCATACCGACGACCAGCATCAACAACATCAATCCGATGGGCAACAGGGCGGCGATAAGGGCGGTCATGACATCTCCGGGGTTTTGCCCCCTTTAAACGCGTTTTCGCCGATTACTTGTGACATATGTCAAGGAGCGCGCAGTTTTGCCCGCCTAGAAGTCAGGGCAGAGAAAAAGGAGTTTCCCATGCTCGACCGCCGTGTTTTCATGACCTCGGCTCTTGCCCTTTCAATCGCGGGCGCCTTGCCCGCAATCGCACAGGATCACGCAGTCCTTGCCGCCGATACCGCGACCGACGATATGCCTGTCCGGCGCCGCTATATGATGGAAGACGTCCATGGCAATGTGGTCAAGGACGAAGACCTGCAAGGGCGTTTTGTGCTGATCTATTTCGGCTATACGTCCTGCCCGGATGTCTGCCCGACCACGCTTTCCACCCTTTCCGATGTGATGGCCGATCTGGGCGATTTGATGGATGGGCTGACCGTGTTGTTCGTCACTGTCGATCCCGATCGGGACACGCCCAAAGTGCTGGCCGAATACACCGCCTATTTTGACCCACGCATCGTCGCTCTACGCGGCCCCAAAGCCTATACCGACCACATGGTCAAGGCCTTCAACGCCCGCTACGAGTTCTTTGTGCCAGACCCCGACCACCCCGAGGATTACTCTGTCGATCACACCGCCTCGGTGGCCTTTGTCGGGCCGGACGGCAACCTTATCAAACGCTTCCCCCACGGCATGTCGGCCGACGATATTAGCGCCGATATCCGCGCCACGATGCAACAAGCGATGGGCCAGTAAATGTACCGGCGTGGGTTTCTGACCGGGCTGGCAGGGGTGACCGGCGCGCTTTCTCTGCCGCAGATTGCCCATGGCCGAGACGTGGTTTCCGCCAACCTTCTGGCCGAACCGCTGCAATCAACGCAAAGCGCGCTTGGTCTGCGCCTGATGGACGCCAGTGGCGCGCGGCTGTTCCTCGCGGATTATTCCGACCACTTGTTAGTGGTGAATTTCTGGGGCCCATGGTGCCCGCCCTGTCGGCGTGAGATGCCCTCGCTTTCCCGGCTGGCCAAACGGCTGGAGGGCACCTTGGTCAAGGTCCTGCCAGTCGCGTTTGACCGGCTGGGCGCAGGGCGCGTACAGCGGTTTTTCGACCAGATGTCGATAGACAACCTGCCGGTGATCATGGGCGACGGGCAAAACCTCTATGACACGCTCGGCCTGGAAATGTTGCCTAGCACCGCGATTGTTACCCAAGCCGGCGACCATATCGCCACCGTTGCCGGCGAGGCGATATGGGACGACGATGCAACCTTTCAATGGCTCACTACTCTGGCCAAAACCGAGCAGCCCTAAACCAGGTCGGCGCGCCTGAACCGCAAATACCCGATGGCGGCAAAACCCAGCCCCAACAGCGTTGGATAGGCCAGCGCCCAGATCACGTAGCCGGTGACACCAAAGAAATCGAGGATCACATAAGAGGCCGGTCCCAACAGGATCAACTGCGGGTCAAACAGGATCATCGAAGCGGTGCGAAAGCTTTGCAGCGGGTTGGCCAGGGCGATGCCAATAACCATCTGCGGCGCAAACTGCGCCTTGATCAGAACCGACAACAGCAGCAGATCCAGCAATGCCACCAACAGCAGCCAGATCAACAGCGACGCGCCCAGCGCCACTTCGGTCGAGCGCGATATCGCCGATAGCAGAAACCCCAGCCCCAGAAAGCAGGTAGAAAGCGCCGCGACCAGCCCCGCGTATAACCCCACATGGCGCCACGGCACTTCATGGCCCTTCAGCAAGCCATATAGCGCCGCCAGAGCCAAGGCCGCCAGAACCGGGACGATGATCAGCAGCAAGCGCCCCAGGAACCGCCCCCAGAACCACGCGCCCAGCCCCACCGGGAACGCCAGCATATATTCCAGATTTCCGGCTTCGCGGTCGCCAACCATCGATCGCGCGGTAACGACGATAATGAACAGCGGCAAAACCGCCATGGCGATCTGGATATAGGTCACCAACAGCCGCGAAAGCCCAGTGAACCCCAACACGCGGCTTTCGGAAATTCCGGTCAGGATCAGCAGTAGCATCAGGCCGATCTGCACCAGCGCATAGAAATGAAACCAGCGCGAGCGCAGGCTTTCCAGCAATTCCAGCCGGATCATCAGGCCAATCGAGGCGTGTGGCGCGTATCCTTGGGGCATATTCATTCCGTCACCCATTCCTCTACCGGCAGGCAACCCGTGGTCAACCCGTGCGCAATCGCCCCGTCCCACATGGCGGCGAAATCCACTGTTCCCGGCTCCCGGCTTGCCACCGCAGCATAGCCGTAATCCATCGGGCTAACCGCGTCGGTGTGATAGAATGCCCTGCGCGCATCCAGCCATTCACGGCCGTTGTTTGAATCCATCACCCAAAACTCCGTTTCCGGCTCATCCTTCCAGGTCTGTATCGACAGCCAATGCACCGCGTCGCCGATATCGTCGAATTTCAGCAAGGTCCGGTCCGGCCCGCCGCGAATTTCCGCAGCAAAGCGGGAATCGGATATGATCATGCCGCAAATCGCGCAGGTTTCCCGCCCCCAGCGGATATCTTCCGGGCCTTCTTTCTGCTCTTTGCAGGCGACCAGAAACGGCAAGACCGCAAGGCTTCCAAGCACGTGCCGGCGCGTCGGCTGGGCGCAATTACACATCGCCCCCCTCCCCGGTTTCCAGCGAAAGCTGCTCGATCAAACTGGCATAGCGCGACAGCAGACCAAGAAAACGCAGCGTGTCGCCGGTGGGGATACGCCCCTCGAAATGGCGCGCCTCGACATCCGTTGCGAACCCCCACCCGGCCAGCGCCTCGGCGAAGGTCGCATGTGGCTCGGACAGGCCAATCCGGCAGGTGCGAAACGCGCCAGCCTTCAGCCGATCCACCACGCTGTCATCCAGAACCACGCTGCCCCGGTCCAGTTCGATCACCCGGTTGACCAGTGGCGCCACCTCTTCCAGCCGGTGCGAGGCAATCAACATCGAGGCCTCTTTGCGCGCCGCCAACAGGTCGATGAACACCGCGCGCGCCGCCGGGTCCAGATTGGCCGCTGGCTCGTCGAAAATCAGCAAATCCACATGGCGCGCCAGGGCAATCGTTACCAGGATTTTCTGTTTCTGCCCGCCGGACAGGCGGTAAAACGGGCGGCGGCGGATCTCGTCCAGATCAATGCCCATCTGCGCGGCAATACCAGCCAGCGCCGCAGGGTCAGCCCCCGCGCCCTTTTCGGCAAAGCCCAGCAATTCGCCCACCGGCATGCGCAGCGGCGGCGGCAATTGCGGAACAAAAGCGATGCGAGACAACGCTCCAACATCGCGCCGTGCCGCCCGCGCCCCGTCAAACGCCACTTCGCCCTGATAGCGGTAATGGCCCAACAGACAGCGAAACAACGTGGTTTTGCCCGCCCCGTTCGAGCCGATCAGCGCGATGCGTTCCCCGGCCTCTATCGCCAGGGTCAGCGCGTCCAGAACCGGGCGCTTGTCGAACCGCTTGCTAAGCCCCTTGATGTCGATCAGCCCCATATCAGATCACCTTGTCCAGTCCACGGATCTTGTAGCTGAGCGCCCCTTGTGGGCAGGCATCAATGCACAGCCCGCAGCGGGTGCAGTCCGGGCCGATGAACTCGGTCGTGTCCTGCGCATAGCCCAGCTTGGTCATTTCCAGAACATGGGGCACCAGGCACACCGCCCGGCACTCGCCCTCATGCACGCATTTGGACAGGTCGTATTTCACCTGCACCGGCGCTACCGAGCCGATCACCCCATAGGTCAGGCCCATCGGGCACATGTAGCGA
>CAYSBG010000179.1:0-4930 GCA_964429125.1 uncultured Aliiroseovarius sp. | reverse complement strand
GCGTTGCCGTGGGATGACACAGAAGCAACCTATCCGCGCCCCTGGGACGACGCCAATGATATCCGTGCCGCCGAATGGCTGCAGCACCGCGAGGTGAATGTAGCGCCATTGGTGGTGGGCCGTTCGGTCGGTGCCGTTGCCCGCGACATTCGCATTCACCCGGTGCGCGCCTATCTTCAGTCCCTCAACTGGGACGGCACGCCCAGGCTGGAACGCTGGACCAGTCAATATCTCGGGGCTGCCCCCACGGATTTGTCCCATGCGATGGGAGGGCTCTGGCTTATCTCGGCTGTGGCGCGCATTTTCCGCCCTGGCGTCAAGGCCGACCACATGCTGATCCTTGAGGGCGAGCAAGGCGCGCGCAAATCAACCGCCCTGAAGATCCTCGCGGGCGAGCAATGGTTCACGGATGAGCTGCCGGACCTCGGGTCCAAGGATGCGGCCATCCACATGCAGGGCGTCTGGATCGTGGAAATCGCCGAACTGGACGCGATCGGGCGCGCCGAGGTGTCACGCATCAAGGCGTTTTTGACCCGGACCACCGACCGGTTTCGCCCGCCCTATGGCCGCCATACGGTCGAGAACAAGCGACAATGCGTGTTCGCAGGCACCGTAAATCCCGACACCTATCTGCGCGACGAGACCGGAAACCGGCGCTTTTGGCCCATTCGTTGCGGCGATATCGACGTTAAAGGGATCGCCCGCGACCGCGATCAGCTTTGGGCCGAGGCGGTGGCGCGGTTCAATTCCGGGGCGATTTGGTGGCTTGAGGACAAGGACTTGCTGAACGCCGCACGCGACGAGCAGGACAAGCGCTACCAGTCCGATGCCTGGGACGGGCTGATTGATCGCTGGCTGACCCATGAGACCCGCAGGGTCAACCATGGGTACGCTGGATTTGATGATTGGCAGGATGAAGAGTGCGAGCGCATTGAGCCGATCAGGGATGTTTCTGTCGGAGAAATCCTTGAGGGCGCGCTTGGCATTGAGCCGGCCAAATGGACCAAGCTGGATCAGATGCGCGTCGGTGCATGGCTGAAATCAAGAAACTGGGAGCGATATCAATGTCGAACAGGCGAGGGACGCGAATGGCGGTATCGCAAGGGTACGAAGTCGGTTTGAGTTTGTGTCGCGCAGCGCGTTGTCTGCGTGTCTCGCCCGAAGACCTCCTCTCGTGTTTGATCGGCGCTGGATATCTTTATCGCTACACCGGCGTCGGTCGACCGCGTGCCTATGTTCGATGGGAACGAGGGGGCTTGTTTGTGAACAGTCCCACGGATGTCTTGATTACGCGAAGGGGTCTTGAGCGAATTTTTGAGGAGGTTGACCTCAGCTGAGATAGCTTGCCGCGTTTGGCAAAATGAGTGACGAGATTTGCCGGGGTACCCAAATGGGTGCCCCTTTTGCGTAGCGATTTGTCACCACTTGGCAGAACAAGTGGTGACAGAAATAATCCTTTTAATTCAAGCGTGTCACCACTGTCACCACTTAAACGACCAACTTCTTTCCTTTTCCATATGCATGTGTGTTTTGCCCCCGATGCACACTTCCTCGTATGTACAAAGAAATTTAGTGGTGACAGGTGGTGACAGTGGTGACAACGTTGTTTTTAAATGACTTTTATCTGTCATCACCTTGACCCGAGGTGGTGACAGGTGGTGACAAACTGAAAAACCCTGAAATTCGTTTCCAACGGGGAATTTTCTTGTTCGCCCGACTTCGGACCGGTATTCTGCCCGTGACCAAAGCCGAAGGCCCATTCGAATTGATGAGCCTTCACAATGAACACACAAGCACACGTCTCCGACGACGCGCCGACCAGCACCCCTGGCCGCGCGAAAACTGTCCTTGCGCTCGACCTTGGCACCACGACCGGCTGGGCCCTGCGCGGCTTTGATGGGCTGATCACCAGTGGAACGGTTTCGTTCAAGCCCAGCCGCTTTGATGGCGGCGGAATGCGGTATCTCAGGTTCCAGAACTGGCTGAGCGAAATGGATCGGCTCGTGGGGCCAATCGCAACGATCTATTTTGAGGAAGTCAGGCGACATGTCGGCACCGACGCCTCGCATGTTTTTGGCGGGCTGATGGCTGTCCTGACCGCATGGGCGGAAATGCGCGGCGTACCGTATCAAGGCACCCCGGTTGGCACGATAAAAAAACATGCAACCGGCCGGGGCATTGCCCCGAAACAGGCGATGATCGATGCCGCCCATGCGCGTGGGTTTCACCCCAAGGATGACAACGAGGCCGATGCGATCGCCATCCTGTTCTGGGCCATCGAAACAGGCGGAGGTTTCGCATGAAGGGCATGAGCTTTACGCCGCCCGGTTACGGCGGCCATCGACGCGGTCCGGAGCAAGTCAAACGCGATGGCTGGAAGGAGGATGGCCTATTGGCGGTCTCCCTCGATGACGACCGCCTGACATGGCCGGAACGGGAACTGGTGCGCCAGCTTGGCGAAAAACTGTACGGCAAACGCGAGGAGGTATCACGATGACCGACTGGACGATCACCCGGGTGCAGGACCGGTTGGAACTGGCCGCAGACGTCATGCGGCAGGCTCCGGGCGTCAAGCCCCAAGGGTATTTCAACGCCTGGCCCGAATACTTCCACGGCTTTGCCGATCAGGTCGGTCAGGAGCCGAAGATGCGCAGGCCACTGCCCAGCCCGCGCATGATCACCGAGGCCGACGAGGCCATGCTGTGGCTGCGCTGGCTGGAGATCGACGAGGCCAAGCTGTTGTGGCTCAGGGCCAATCGAACGCCGTGGAAACCGATCTGCTGGCAGTTCGGCCTGTCGCGCCAGCACGCCAACAAGCGCTGGCAATACGGGCTTGCGGTCATCGTCTGGCGATTGCGCGGCAAGGACCTGCCAAGGCGACGGTCGATGGAATACATGATCGGCAAGGCGAAGGGCGCGCGGAGCATGGTGCTTCGCTGACGCCCCGAAAACCTCCCCGTCGGCTTTGGTCGGCGGGGGTGTATCGAGGACCACCAGAGGCCGCAACCCTGTCAAGGAAAATCGCCCCGCGTTACACTTTTCGAGGTTACACCGAAACCAATGACAGGCGTGATTTGCTGGCCTATAACATCCCTACGGTCGCAAGAAACGTGATCGGAACGGGTGATGAACAGGAACGGTTTGGGCGCAGAAAAGCAACGAAAAGAACATCAAGAAAACCTGCTAACCCGTTGATATTGAACGGGTCCCTTCCTGTGGGAAACGTATACGGGGGGGCGAGGCGCAGTATCTCGCTAGCGACAGGGTGTTTTTTTTGGGAGTCCACCTTGGAATCCAGAAGCCACCCATTACCAGAATAAACGTCAATAAAACAAAGCGTTATCCACCCGCGCGGGTGGATTTTTTGCTGGATTCCGGGGTCCAAAAAATCCACTTGGAGTCCAGTTTGGAGTCCACTTTGGAATCCAGGCAAAAATCCACTTGGCCGGAAGCCACCGTCCCCAACCAACAACAGTTAGAGCCACCCCATGAACCTCAGCTTTGCCCCTGACGCTATCGAGCAACGCCCGCTCGACAGCCTGAAACCTTACGCGCGCAACGCCAAGATGCACGGGCCGGAGCAGGTGGCCAAGATCGCCGCCAGCATGGCCGAGTTCGGCTGGACGGTGCCGTGCCTGGTGAGCGATGATGGTGAGTTGATTGCGGGCCATGGCCGGGTGCTGGCGGCAGAAATGCTCGGGTTAACGCAAGCGCCAGTAATTGTTCTGGGCCACCTCACGGATGAGCAACGCCGTGCTTACCGCATCGCCGACAACAAACTGACCGAACTTGGTGAGTGGGATGAGGCGGTCCTCTCTGAGGAACTGCAACTGCTGGCAGCCGAGGAGTTTGACCTGTCGCTGATCGGCTTTGACGATGGGGAACTGGACGCACTGTTGTCAGGCCTCGATGAAGAAACCGATGACAATGAGGACGAGGTCCCTGAACCACCCGAAGATCCGGTCAGCCGACCGGGCGATCTCTGGATCCTTGGCAAGCATCGCCTGCTGTGCGGCGACGCCACGGTCGTCACCGATGTTGAAAAGCTTCTCGGCGACAAGAAAGCCGACCTCTGCTTTTGCGACCCACCCTATAACGTGGATTATGCCGGTGGTGCCGGTGCCGATCATGCCGGCAAAGGGCGCCGGATCAAGAACGACGCGCTCGGCGATGCCTTTGGTCAGTTCCTATATGACGCCTGCGTTTTGATCAACACCCACACGGCGGGAGCGGTTTACATCTGCATGTCTTCGAGCGAATTGCACACGCTGCAGGCGGCGTTCATGAAAGCGGGCGGCCACTGGTCGACCTTTGTGATCTGGGCCAAAAACCGCTTCACGCTGGGGCGGTCCGATTACCAGCGCCAATACGAGCCGATCCTTTATGGCTGGCCTGAGGGCGTCAAACACCGCTGGTGCGGCGCGCGCGATCAGGGCGATGTGTGGAATATCAACCGCCCGAACAAGAACGATCTGCACCCGACCATGAAACCGGTCAGCCTGGTCGAGCGCGCCATTCGGAATTCCAGCCGCAAGGGGGGTCTGGTATTTGACCCATTTGGCGGCAGTGGTACGACCATGATTGCGGCGGAAAGCACGGGGCGCAAGGCCGCCTTGCTGGAACTCGATCCGAAGTATGTCGATGTGATTGTCGAGCGCTGGCAGCGGTTTACGGATCAGGCAGCGGTGCTGGATGGCACCGATCAAACCTTTGCCGATCTGGTAAAAAACCCCGCGCTGAGGCATGCATGAGTTGGCTTTTCATTCCTCCGGAAGTCCTTCCGGAGCCACAGACGTATGCCTGCACGGCCTCTCGCTCTGCGCTGGTGCCGGTGGGATCGACCTCGGACTCACCATTGCCTGCCCCAAGTATCGCACTGTGTGTTACGTCGAGCGGGAAAGTTACGCTGCGGCCACCCTCGTGGCGCGGA
>CAYSBG010000178.1:0-4934 GCA_964429125.1 uncultured Aliiroseovarius sp. | reverse complement strand
CTGGGAGGAAAGCGCCTGCTATACCCTGACACTGGCCACCGCCTATCACATGCTGTTCGGCCACCACCCGCACGAGCTCAAGCCGGGGCAGAACGTGCTGGTCTGGGGCGCGTCCGGCGGGCTGGGCAGCTTTGCCATTCAGCTGATCAATACCGCCGGGGCCAACGCGATCGGGGTGATCTCGGACGAATCAAAGCGCGATTTCGTCATGGGGCTGGGCGCGAAAGGGGTGATCAACCGCAAGGATTTCAACTGTTGGGGGCAGATGCCGACGGTCAACACCGACGCCTACAAGGCATGGTTTGGCGAGGTCCGCAAATTCGGCAAAGCGATCTGGGACATCACCGGCAAGGGGAATAATGTCGACATGGTGTTTGAGCATCCGGGCGAAGCGACGTTCCCGGTGTCGACCTTTGTCTGCAAAAAGGGTGGCATGGTGGTGATCTGTGCCGGCACGACCGGCTATAACCTGACCATGGATGCGCGCTATGTCTGGATGCACCAGAAGCGCATTCAGGGCAGCCATTTCGCCCATCTGAAACAGGCAGCGGCGGCCAACAAGCTGATGGTTGAACGCCGTCTGGACCCGTCGATGAGCGAAGTGTTCGGCTGGGATGACATTCCTGCGGCGCATATGAAAATGCTGCGAAATGAGCATAAACCGGGCAACATGGCGGTTTTGGTGCAGGCGCCACGCACCGGGCTGCGTACCTTTGAGGATTCGCTTTAGGCCCGAGTCTGGCAAAAAACGCAATTCTGTTAACACAAAATCAACCTTGAAGTGTTTTTTGGTGGATGAGAACACACCGGGAACACTTTGGGGGTTTGCCTATGAAGACTGCAGACGATTCGACGAACCATGCCGGGTCATACACCCGGCCTGGATCGGGAGCCGAGCCAGGTTTCCCTGTTTTCAAACACATGCGAATTCGTTCCTCACCATAAATGGGGAGGCTATAGTGGCGAATTTCACACAAAACACGCACATGCTAAGGTTGTTTACAGCCCTTTACGCAATCAGAGGTTTACATGGAAAACGAATGGATGATTGATGTTCTTACTGACTTGCAACGCTTTGCCGAAAAGAAAGGCATGCATGCCACCGAGTCAGCGTTAAAGGATGTTTGCCTGATCGCTCTGACCGAGTTGGAAGCGACAAGAGGCACGGAGACGGGGCTGAACGTACGGCATGAAGGCGAAACTGGAGAGCCTTGTCAACAGCTTGCAGGAAGCGACGTCGCCTGAACATTTGCAGACGGCTACCGAAGCCCTTTGTGACATTCTGAGCGTGCGCCACGTGGTCTATCATTGGGTCAACTCGGACGGCGAGCGGTTTGGTGCCGGCACCTATAGCAACGCGTGGGTTGATCGCTACCTTGAGAAAGACTACCTGCGCATGGACCCGGTGATTTTCGGCTGTTTTCAGCGGTTCACCCCGGTTATCTGGAAAGACCTCGACTGGTCTTCGCGGGCAGCGGCGGCGATGTTTCGCGACGCTTTGGATTTTGGGCTGGGCAATCAGGGCTACACGATCCCAATTCGCGGCCCGAACGGACAATTTGCCTTGTTCACCGTCAACGATGCTTGTGACGACGCGTCCTGGCATCGTTTTGTCCAAGTCAACGGTCGGGATTTGATGGTGATCGCCCATGAGTTCAACAAAAAGGCGTTGGAATTTGAACGTGACGGCGAAGGCGCCGCCCCGCCCGCGCTTTCGCCGCGCGAATTATCGGCCATGACCTGTATCGCCAAGGGTATGAGCCGGGCGCGTGCCTCGCAGGAAATGGGCATTAGCGAGCACACCTTACGGGTCTATATCGAAAGCGCGCGCCACAAGCTAGGCGCGCTCAACACCACACACGCGGTGGCACGCGCCCTTTCAGAGGGGATCATTCTGGTGTAAACGTCGGTTTGTGCGAAATAATACGAAAGCCCTAAATGCCATTTGCCCCAGCACTGATCCTCGTTTTTCTGGCAGTGGCGCCGGGTATCGCATCCGGGCAGTCCCGTCAGGAAGTGGCGCTGGCAAAACAGGTTCTGGGCGCCCTGCAGCGCCCCTCGATACTTCAGAATGCCGAGTATTGCGGCTATCTTGGCTATGATCGTGCGGGGCAACTTGTCGCCTCGAAAGCGACACGCGGCAAAGAATCCTCTTGCCTGGCCCGCGAGCCGAGAAACATTGAAGTGATCGTCGCCTCCTATCACACCCATGGCGCATACTCGGATGAGTATTTCAGCGAAATTCCCAGCGGTACCGACATGGAAGGCGATGAAAACCTGGGAATTGACGGTTACGTCGCCACCCCCGGCGGGCGGCTTTGGTATGTGGATACCACCGATATGGTGACCTCTCAGATTTGCGGTTTCGGCTGTCTGCCGCGCGATGGCCAGTTCCGTCGCGGCGCCGAAGGGCACATCCAGCAATTCTATACCTACAAGCAGCTTGTGCGCGAACTGGCACAATAGCCCCCTTGCAATCCCGGATCGCCCGGCAAATACTGACCGGACAGTCAAAAAGGAGAGCCCCATGACCATCCATATCGGCGCCACCCCCGGTGAAATTGCTGAAACCGTACTGATGCCTGGGGATCCTTACCGCGCGCGCTGGGTGGCCGAGAACTTTCTAAAGGACGCCAAGCTGGTCAATGAAGTGCGCGGGATGCTGGGCTATACCGGAACCTGGAAAGGTAACAAGGTGAGCATCCAGGGCTCCGGCATGGGCATGCCGTCCTTTTCGATTTATGCCAATGAGCTTATCCGCGACTACGGGGCCAAGACGTTGATCCGCATCGGGAGTGCCGGCGCGATGCAGTCACATGTGCAGATCCGCGACGTTATCATCGCCATGACATGCGCCTCCGTTTCCACCCCGTCTTCGACAATCCTGCGCGATCTGAATTTTGCCCCCTGCGCCGACTGGTCGCTTCTGAATGCGGCAGTCAAGGCGGCTGAAAATCACGATGCCGGGGTGCATGTAGGTGGGCTGTATTCGTCGGACACCTTTTATGATGAACGCGATGACCTTCAGGAGCAACTGATGCGGCACGGGATTCTGGGGGTCGAAATGGAAGCGGCGGAACTCTACAACCTTGCCGCGCGTTACCGCATCCGTGGTCTGGCAATCGTCACCGTTTCCGACCATTTGCTGACCAACGAGGCGCTGCCCTCTTCCGAACGAGAGCAGAGCTTTTCCGACATGGTTGAAATCGCTCTGGAAGCGGCATTTGCCTGAATCCTCTCGGCGGTGCGCGGGTATGGCAGCATACCTGCGCCGCCAATTTTCAGGCCCCGTGGGTGCGGTCGTAGCCATTGGCCATGGGCGGATGCCACCCTTCCAGCGCGCCGGGGGCAGGGGCAAAGGTTTCAACCAATAGCGGGTTGCAGACAGCGGCATCAGATGAATGTGTCGCCCCGCAATCCCCCCCGGGACAGGCGCTCAGCCCGCCCAGAAGGTCCATTTCGGCAAAGAACTCCAGGTAATCCCCGGGCCGCACCGGGCTGGCTTTCATGAAGTATTGCCCGGTATCGCGCAAGAACCCGGTAAGCATGAAGACGTTGAGCACATCATGCACGTCGGCTTCAATCTCGTGACGTGGCCGGCCCAACGCCTGTGCCAGGGTGCGGGTCAGGTTGGAATGGCAACAATTGTGATAATTCTTGCCGGTGGCCAGGTGGTGGGAATATGGGTCGCATCGCGTGCCAATCACATCATGCACCGAGCCGCCGTCGGCATCAAACCCATACCAGTCAAGGCTGTCAGTGGTGATCGTTGCCATGGGCCTGAGCCAGGGGAACCCCGACCAAAGCCGATCCCCGGTCGACAGATGCGTGCCATGAAACGCGCGGGTCTTGCCGGAATAGAACCGCTCTCCCTCTGTGCCAAGGGCCCAGAGATTAAGGTCGCCAACCTGAGGGCCATCCACACAGGTGATCCGAAAGAAATGCCCGGCAGGGACCTCGAAATGGCGCGCATCGCGCGGTGGGACCAGAACTTCGCCAGTTTTGCGCGCCCCGTCGCGTGCCTGTGCATAAAGTGCCAGGTCCGGTTTTGGCAAGGCGTCGGGATCATAGGTCAGCACAGGCGTCGCGGCGCGGCGGGCCGATGCGTCAGAGGGTGCGCGAAAGCAGGGTTTTTCCGGTTTCATGGGGCCTCCAACATGCGCCTGGTTTGAAAACTGTACGACGTGCAATCTGCAAGTGAACCGCCGACAATCCCGCTCGGGTACCACGTTATCGAAGCAAGGAAAAGCTGGCTGTTCAACCAGCCCGTGGATATCCCGTTTGGGTATTTCCGCTGCAAACAGGGTAAATACCCGGGGATTCTGCAGGGAGCCTCCCACCGGGCCATTCCTGGCGCCGCTCACACCCTTGACCCGACAGGATCTGCAAGAGCTTACGCTGCCCGGCCATCCAGCAACGCCTTGGCATTGCGCCGGTGGCGTTGTGTAAGGTGATGCAGTTTCCGCCCGCTGACCAAGGGGCGGGCCGGGGTTGGCAGGGCGTTCATGAACGCCTGCCAATCCCGCCCGAAAATGGCAGAGAGTTCGTCGCGGGCGGCAGGTTCCATGGTATTGAGCGCCTGCCCGCCCAAATACAGGCTTTCGGCCGGGGCGCCCTCGGCATACAGGATTTCATGCCTTTCCAAAAGGATATGGAAATAGGTGATGGCCTTTTGCGGCGGCGCCAGATCAATGCCGGGCAGCCCGGTCAGGTCTTTGGCTGCCACCAGTATTTCGTCACACCCAAACAGGCGTTGCGCCACTTTGGAGCGCACCAGAAGACGGTGCTGGCGTGACACATACAATACCCGCTCTGGCAGGCCCGCGCCAAGCGCACCCTTGCGGATGCGTACGGCGCGCAGCTTGTCGTTCGCCGCAACCTCTTCCTGGGTGCGAAACCGCGCCCAAATCCATTTGACCTTCTGCGCCCCGTGA
>CAYSBG010000177.1:0-4948 GCA_964429125.1 uncultured Aliiroseovarius sp. | reverse complement strand
GGCCGGTCCCCGCATCCCCGGCCATGGCTTCCAGCTCCGGGGTAATCGACTTGATCACATCATAACGGCGCGCATTCGGGTCGGTTTTTGGATTGGCCGAGTAAAATCCGTCTACATCCGACAGCAAGACCAGGTGGTCTGCGCCAATGGTAACCGCGATTTGCGCCGCAAGCCGGTCATTGTCACCATAGCGGATTTCGTCCGTGGCAATGGTGTCATTTTCGTTCACGATTGGCACGACCGACAGGCTCAGCAATTGCTCCAGAGTAGCGCGGGTATTGAGATAGCGGCGCCGGTCGCTGCTGTCCTCAAGCGTCACCAACACCTGCGCCGTGGTCAGGCCCAGGGGCGCCAACACTTCTTCATAAGCACGCGCCAGGCGGATCTGGCCAACTGCCGCCGCGGCCTGGGCCTGCTCCAGTGGCAAATCCTGCGCAGTCAGCCCCAGCACCGCCCGGCCCAGAGCGATCGAGCCCGACGACACCAACACCACATCCACGCCGCGCGCCTTCAAGGCCGCCACGTCTTCGGCCAGCGAAACCAGCCAACCGGCCCGCAAAGCGCCGTCCCTTACCAGGAGCGCCGAGCCAATCTTGACCACCACGCGTTTGGCCTGGCTCAGGGTTGCCATGTCGCTTCCTCCACATCCCCCTTCCTGCGCAGGCGGTCGGCGCTGATCTCTGCCCGCAAGGCGCGCAGAACCTCGGTGACCCCTTCGCCAGTGACCCCGGACATCAGGAAAACCTTGCCCACCGCCACCGCTTCGAGGGCCGCGCGCACTTCGCCCCGCGCCTCGTCATTCAACGCATCGATCTTGTTGAGCACCGTGACGCGCGGTTTATCAGCCAGCGCGCCGCCATAGGCCTCAAGCTCATGGATGATCGTTTGCAGGTCCCGGGCAGGATCTTCGCAAGTCCCATCGACCAGGTGCAACAGCACCGCCGAGCGCTCCACATGGCCCAGAAAAGTATCGCCCAACCCGCGTCCCGCATGCGCGCCTTCGATCAGGCCCGGTATATCGGCAACCACGAATTCGGCACCATCCACCGCGACCACGCCCAGATTGGGCACCAGCGTGGTGAAAGGATAATCCGCAACCTTGGGCCGCGCGTTTGACGTTGCGGCCAAAAAGGTCGATTTGCCAGCATTGGGCAGGCCGAGCAGGCCAACATCGGCGATCAGTTTCAGCCGCAGCCACAGGGTGCGTTCAATGCCTTGCTGGCCGGGATTGGCACGACGCGGCGCCTGGTTGGTAGCGCTCTTGAAATGCAGATTGCCAAAGCCACCGTTGCCGCCTTTGGCCAGCAAAACCCGCTCGCCGACTTCGGTCAGATCGAACAAAACGGTTTCTTCATCCTCGTCCAGAATCTCCGTGCCCACCGGCACCCGCAGAACACTATCATCGCCATCCCGACCGGTGCGCTGCTTGCCCATGCCGTGCTGGCCGTTTTTGGCAAAGAAATGCTGTTGGTACCGAAAATCGATCAGCGTGTTCAGCCCATCGACCGCCTCGGCCCAAACATCGCCGCCCCGGCCGCCATCGCCACCATCCGGGCCGCCATATTCAATGTATTTCTCGCGGCGAAAGCTGACACAGCCTCCCCCCCCGCCGCCCGAGCGGATATAGACTTTGGTCAAATCGAGAAACTTCATGTTCGGCCCCTTTGGCACTCAGGTAACGGCAAACGCAGCAGCGCTCAAGGGCGCAACCAGAGAAACCCGCCTGGCACATGGAAAATCCAGCCCCGCCGCCTGGCGCCCTCTTTCATCTTTCGCGAAATACTCCACGGGGGTCCGGGGGTGTGAAACCCCCGGGATTACGGCGGGTCCGGGGGTGTAAAACCCCCGGGATTACGGCGGGTCCGGGGGTGGCGGCTAACCCATTTTCCTGATGTATGTCCACGTCGGCACCGTCGCGCCACGCGCCAGGGAATGCGCCTCGGCGTCGCCGATATACTGAAAACCGGCATTGGTCAGCACCCGCGCGCTGGCCGGGTTGTCCTGAAACACCTCGGCAAACATCTCGTGGCTGCCCTGGGGATTGGCGCCGATCAGCGCCCCCACCGCCTCGCTGGCAAGGCCCGCATTCCAGAACGCCGGCGCCACCCAATAGGCCAGCTGACACTGGTCACGGTCAAGCCGGGTCAGGCTGAGCAGGCCCAGCACCCCTTTGCCGCCCTCCACATCGCCGTCCATCACCCAAACCTGTTCGGCCACATCCGGGTCCTGCGCCCGGCTTATCAGCGCCTCGGCTGCGCCCGGTGGCAATGGATGCGCAATATTGACGCTGGCCCGGGCCACGCGCGCATCGCCCATATGCAGGCCAATAGCCCCGGCATCAGAGCGCCGTGGCGGGCGTAAAACAAACCGCTCGGCCGCGACCGATTGCTGTGTGGTGACCTCATCCATGATCATGACTTTCCCTCCTCGAAAAGCATGTATGCACATCATATAGGGCGGCTGGCCCGAATTGCCTCCCCCGGCGCCCTCGCATGATATGACAATTTGGTTATTCTTCGCTGCATCTCTCCAGCCAGGTTTGCAGGGCAGAACGAAAAAGGGCCGGCTGTTACGCCGACCCCAAAAACCTTGAACCTTGGTGTTCGGCTACTCGGCGGCCTCCGCTACCGGGAGGACCGAAATAAAGGTGCGCCGCTTGAGACCCTTGTGAAATTTTACCTGGCCTTCGACCGTGGCAAAAATCGTATGATCCTTGCCCATGCCCACGCCTTCGCCCGGCCACCATTTGGTGCCGCGCTGGCGGATGATGATATTGCCGGGAATCACGGCTTCGCCGCCGTATTTCTTGACGCCAAGACGACGGCCTGCGCTATCGCGACCGTTGCGGGAGGAACCGCCTGCTTTCTTGTGTGCCATCTGTTCTTACTCCTTCGCAGCGGCGAATTCCTTCGCCTGCTCAATCCAGTTATCACGTTCGATGCGGCCCTTGAAGGACAAACGGTCGTCCATATAGGCGATTTCGTCGGCGCCCCATTCGGAAATCTGGTCAAAGTGGAACACGCCAATCTCGTGCAGGGTGCTTTCCAGCTTGGGACCGACGCCAGAAATCTTTTTCAGATCGTCGGCAACACCACCCCGGGCTTCTTTCAGAAGGTTGGTGGGCTTGGTGCCGGTTTCTTCAGCGGCCGGGGCTTGGGCTTTCGGCGCGGATTTCTTTGGTGCGGCTTTCTTTGGCGCAGCCTTCTTCGGCGCAGGCTTGGCCGCGGCAACGGCCACTGCGCCAATCGATCCGGCGCCAATCGCCGCCATCACGCCGGATTTATCCGCACCTTTTTCAAGTATCTCGGTGATGCGCACCAAGGTAAGCTGCTGCCGGTGGCCTTTGGTCCGCTTGGACGAATGCTTGCGGCGGCGACGCACAAAGTGGATCACTTTCTTGCCCTTGATCTGGTCGATCACCTCGGCCTGCACGCCTGCGCCTTTGATCATCGGCGACCCTACGGTCGCGCCAACCATCAGAACTTCGTTGAATTGCACTGTGTCACCAGCGTTTGCGGCCAGTTTTTCCACCCGGAGCACATCGCCCGCGCGTACTTTATACTGTTTGCCACCGGTTTTGAGAACCGCGAACATCTTGTATTCCTTCATTTCCCGCATCCTGTGGCCCCGATCAATCGGTGTTTCGGGTTTCCCCGCCTCGGACAGCGCCGCCCCTTGGACGGTATTTCAAACATATTTGATCCGGCCAAACCCACGAGGCTTGCCAGAGAGCGGGCTTATCGGGCCATTAGGGTGTGAAGTCAAGAGGGAAACATGCAACGATTTTTCCACAACTCTGCCCGGGCATTGGTCGCTGCGTTTCAGGCGCCCGCCCGGCTCGCAGGGTGCCCCCGGCAAGAGCGAGTCGCGCCTGACCAGATTCCGGCATTCGGCTGGCCGGGCGAGGCAGCGTTTGCGCAAGCAAATGCGTTCGCCCTGCCGGACGAATTCGATTTGGTGCGACAGGCCCTAAAGCTCTTCCTGTCCGACCAACTGCCCGGCCGCCTGGCCCAGCTCCTTGCTGACCGACAACACCATTTCCGAAAACCCCTCAAACAGCGCCGCGTTCAGGGCGCGCCCTTCCGGGGTGCTCCAAAGCGCCAGGTTCACCTGCATTTCCTCAGGGCTGAGCGGCGCATAGGCCATGGCCAGATAGGCAAACAGCCATTCGGTACTATCGGCGCGGATATTGTCCTCTTCGCTCCAGACATCGGACAGGATCAGGGATTCGTCAATTTCGGTCTCGCCCTCAAAATAGGCCCGCAGAAAGATGAAATCGGCGTTCATCGAGGCCATCACGTTGCGTTCAACCAGATCGTTGACGTCCATATAGGCCCGGATTGCCTGCGCATGCGGGGCCTCGCCCGGCGTATCGCGCCACATCCGGCGGGCTTCTTCCTCGACATCGGCTTCCAGCAACACCCGCCGTCCGCTCAACTCCAGCGCCACGACCTTTTGCCCGACCTCGGAGGCATAGAATTCCAGCAGCGGGGTGATATCCACCCCCTCCAGCCCCCGCGCCATGGCGGCGCGCACGATCTCTTCCAGCCGCTCGCGCTCATAGGCGCGCGCCACCGCCCGTTCCCAGCCTTCCGGCCTTGCCCCGTCAAACAATTCAGGGGCGCTGGCCAAGGCATTTTTGATGCCCTCTTCTTGCTGAATCAGGATCGCGTCCGACACATGCATCAACGCATAAAGCCGGGCCAGGCGCGGGTCCGCCGCCTCTGCCGGGCAGCTGGCCAGAAGGAATACCAGCAGGGCAGAGAGCGCGCGCATGCCTAAAGCTCCGTTTGCGGGGGCAGTCCGGCCAGGGCTGCGGCCAGGCGTTCATAGCGCGCCGCCATCACCTCGAACTGGATCGCATCCAGCACCTCGTAAACCTGTTGCATCGCCGGTTGCTCCAGCGCGTCAAGATAGGCCCGCAGTTCCGCATTGGAAAAATCGCGGT
>CAYSBG010000176.1:0-4955 GCA_964429125.1 uncultured Aliiroseovarius sp. | reverse complement strand
CGGGTTGAGCCATTCATCGCCCAGCTCTTCCTTGATCAGCGCCAGATAGACCAGCGCCTGTTTCGCCTTGGAAATGCCGCCGGCGGGCTTGTAGCCGATACGGTACCCGGTGCGGTGGTAATAGGCGCGGATCATGCGGATCATCACCAGGCTTACCGGCAGGGTGGCATTCACGCTTTCCTTGCCGGTCGAGGTCTTGATGAAATCGGCCCCGGCCATCATGCAGACCAGCGAAGCGCGCGCCACATTGCGCAAGGAGCCAAGCTCGCCGGTGGCCAGAATCGTCTTCATATGGGCCTCGCCGCAGGCCTCGCGAAAGGTCTTGACCTCGTCATATAAGGCCTGCCAATTGCCGGTCAGGACATGACGGCGCGAAATAACAATGTCGATTTCCGTGGCGCCCGCAGTCACCGACTCGCGAATTTCCTCGACCCGCAAAGGAAACGGGCTAAGCCCGGCAGGGAAGCCGGTGGAAACCGCGGCCACCGGGATGCCGGACCCTTCCAGCGCTTCCAGCGCCGGGGAAATCATTTCATGGTAAACGCACACCGCGCCGGTGGTGAGGGGCCCGACCCCGAGCGCTTCCAGCAGGTCAGGGCGCAGGGGCTGGCGCGCCTTCATCGCCAGGCGCTTCACCCGGCCGGGGGTGTCATCGCCGGCAAGCGTGGTCAGATCGATGCAGGTGATTGCCTTGAGTAGCCACGCGGCCTGATGGTCCTTTTTTACCGACCGCCGACCGGGCAGGGTGGCGCAGCGCCGTTCGACTGCCGAGGTGTTGACCGCAACCGCGCGTAGCCAATCCATGTCAAGCGCCATCCCCGGATTGCGCGGATGGGTGACCTGGGGGAGGGTCGTGCTTTGGCCGCTTTGCACGGCAACGGCGTCTTTGTGATTGTGCATCTTGCAGCCCCTGGCTCGGTGAATGTCCTGTAGGTTCGCATGCAGGCGCGCGATTGGCAAGATTTACCGTGCGGTCAAAAATGTTCCGCGAGAGCCTGTCGCACCAAATCGAATTCGTCCGCCAGGGCGAACGCATTTGCTCGCGCAAACGCTGCCTCGCCCCGCCGGACGAATACCGGCCTTGATCGGGCGCGACACGCTTCGGCTCAGGCGGAATGCGCGCCTTTGGTCAGCCCGGCGACGAATGCCAGCACCTCGGCCGGGCTCTTGCCCTGACCGATCAGATCGACAATGGCCGAGCCAACCACGACACCGTCGGCCACCTTGGCCATGGCGCGGCTGGCTTCGGGGGTTTTGATGCCAAAGCCGACAACGACAGGGATGTTGCTGGCGGCCTTAATGCGCGCAACTTCAGGGGCCACGTTATCGGCCTGGGCTTCGGCGGCGCCGGTGATGCCGGTGATCGACACATAATACAGGAACCCCGAGGTGTTGGTCAGCACTTTGGGCAGGCGTTTGTTATCGGTTGTTGGCGTGGCCAGCCGGATGAAATTCAGGCCCATTTCCTGGGCCGGAAGGCACAGCTCGTCGTCCTCCTCTGGCGGCAGGTCCACAACAATCAGCCCGTCAATGCCTGCGGCTTTTGCCTCTTTCAGAAACGCCGCGACCCCGCGGCTGTAGATCGGGTTGTAATAGCCCATCAACACGATTGGCGTGGTGTCGTCGCCCTTGCGAAACGCCGCCGCCATGGCCAGGGTTTTGTCGAGCGTCATACCGGCGGCCAGCGCCCGTTGCCCGGCCAGTTGAATGGTCGGCCCGTCCGCCATGGGGTCGGTGAACGGCACGCCCAGTTCGATGATATCGACCCCGGCACCGGGCAGGCCGCGCATAACCTCCAGCGCCGTTGCCTCGTCCGGGTCCCCGGCCATGATATAAGCGACGAAAGCGGACTTGCCTTCGGCGCGGAGGCTGGCGAATTTCTGGTCGATGCGGCTCATGCGGGGCTCCCTTGTCTGTCGCAGGGGGTTTCGCGCAAATTTGCGGCAAAGGCAATGGCCAGCTGCGCGGCTCAGGGTTCCTCGCGGGCCACGTTGATCATCCAATGGGTGCCAAACATGTCCCGACAGGTGCCAAAACCGGCGGCGAAAAACGTCTCGCCATAATCCAGGAACACCTCGCCGCCCTGCGATAGCACGTCAAACAGCGCGCGCCCTTCGCTCGGGTCGTCCAGTTGCAGGGTGATGGAAACCGCCTGCTGGGCTTCGCCCGGCTCGTCCGGGGGGAAATCGCTGGCCATGAGGATGCCGTGGCGGGCGGAGTTCAGCGTCGCATGCATGACAAGATCGCTGGCCTGCCAATGTTCGGGGCCATCCTGCATGTCGGCAAATTCCACCAACTGCAGGTCTCCGCCCAACACCTCCTGATAAAACAGCATTGCCGCGCGGCAGCTTTCCTGAAAGTAAAGGTAGGGGATGATCATGGCCGGGCTCCTGAAGGTTTCGTGCACGGTAGCATGTGATGGGAGCTTTGAAAATGACGCCAGAGGCGCCAGAGGCGGCAGAGCGGGAAATCCAGCGAAGGCGTGCCGCGTGGCACGGGCATGTGGCGATGTTCGCCTTCGCCCTGTTGGTCGCAGGCAGCTTTTCCCTTGGCGCGTTGATTGCCAACGATATTCGCCCCTCGGTTCTGATATTCCTGCGTTTTGCGTTGGGTGCCTGCATCATGGCCTTGGCGATTGTGGTGACCCAGGGTCGGGCGGCGTTGCGCCTGCGCGCGCCGTGGCGGTTCCTGCTGCTCGGGGCAATATTTGCCAGCTATTTCCTCGCCATGTTCGAGGCGCTGAAAACCTCGGGCCCGGTGTCTTTGGCGGCTGTGTTCACCCTGACCCCATTGATGACCGCTTTGCTCTCGCTTCCCATTTTGGGCCAGCGCACCAATGCGCAGGTCTGGGCGGCGCTGCTGATCGGGGCGGCTGGTGCGATCTGGGTGATCTTTCGCGGCGACCTCGTAGCGTTGATGGCGTTCGAGCTGGGCCGGGGCGAGCTATTGTTCCTTGGCGGCAGCTTTCTGCACGCGCTCTACGTGCCGCTGCTCAGGCGCATGAACCGGGGCGAGGGGGCGCTGACCTCGACCTTTGGCGTGCTGGTCGGCGGGGCGCTGGTGCTGTTGGCCTATGCCTTGCCGGACCTGCGCGCCATGCATTGGGCGGCCCTGCCGGCGCGGGTCTGGTGGGTGCTGCTCTATCTGATGATTTTCGCCACCACGACCACCTTCAGCCTGGTGCAATTCGCCGCCATGCGCCTGCCATCGTCCAAGGTCATGGCCTATACCTACCTGACTCCGTCCTGGGTGATCTTGTGGGAATTGGCGCTGGGCCATGGCGTGCCACATTTGGCGGTGCTTGGCGGGGTAGGGCTTACGCTTTTGGCGTTGGCGATGTTGCTGGGGCGTGACCGTTAGGTCCACGCTCTGGAACTTATGCCTCTCCCTCTTCGACCACCTCGCTGAAGCGGGTAAAAAACTTGTCGGTCATCTTTTTGGCAAATCCGGTGATGATCCGGTTGCCCAGTTGCGCCAGCTTGCCGCCAACCCGCGCCTCGACCTCGTAGGTCAGCAAAGTAGTGCCCTCTGCGCCGTCGCTCAGCGTCACGAACGCCCCGCCCTTGGCAAATCCGGCAACCCCGCCCTTGCCCTCGCCGCTAAGTCGGTAGCTATCGGGCGCATTGATATCGGACAGCTCGACCCGGCCTTTGAACTTGGCCTTTACCGGGCCGACCTTCTGCACCACCACCGCATCAAAGCCGTCTTCGGGGCTGCCTTCCAGCTCTTTGCAGCCGGGTATGCAGGCCATCAGGGTTTCTGCCGAATTCAGATGTGCCCAAACGGTTTCCCGGTTGGCGCTGATCTCGCGTGTGCCGCTCAGTTCCATGTATCCTCCAATCGTCTTACCCGAGGTTACAGCCGGTTCAGGAACCGGGCAAGGGCGCGTTTGGCCTGTGGCTGCCAGACATTGCCGTGACCGGCGCCCTCAACCAGAACAAGGCGCTTGTCCTTGCCCGGGGCCAGATCAAACAGGGCCTGGCCCATGTCCGCCGGGATTGTCGTGTCCCGCGTGCCGTGCAGAATAAGCAAAGGCGCGGCGAGGGTGAGGATGTTTTCCCGGCTTACCCAAGGGTCGCCCAGATAGTGCAAATAGGGGCCAAGACGCGGATAGCTGCGCCGGCCAATATCAAGGATCGAGGTATAGGGTGCCTCAAGTACTACGCCGGCGGGAGGCATTTCCAGCCCCGCCGCCAACTGCAACGCGACCCCGGTGCCAAGGCTCTCGCCATACAGCGCGGCGGGTCCGTCGCCAAGCAATTCCGGCATGGCCGCATAGACTTCCTGCGCGTATCGGTTGATGGCCTTGCTGGACACCGTGCCCTCGCTGCCGGAAGAGCCGGGATAGGCCATGGCGACCAGGCCGAAACCCTGGTCCAGAAACCAGCTGAAACGCGCGGCGCGATCGGCCAGATTGCCGGCGTTGCCGTGGAAATACAGCACGCTTGGCTTTCCGGCGGTCGGCCTCGCGCGCCACAGGATCAGGCGGGTGCCGTCGCTGGCCCGCCAGGTGATCTCCTCCAGGCGATTGTCCTGCGGTGGCGTGCGGGTTGCGTCAAAGAAGAAAACCAACACCCTTTCGGCATTGAATGCCAACGCCGCGCCCCCGCCCAGCAGCACAAATGCCATGACCAACAAGCGGCGCATCAGCTTTCGATTTCATATGGCAGCACGCCGCGGGCATCCGGGTTGACCCGCAGGCGGTATTCCAGCGGTGGCACGCTGCGTTGGTGGCATTTGCGCCGCTCGCAGATCCGACAGGAAATGCCGATTGGCGCAAAAGCGCGTGGTTCGCGCAGGTCCAGCCCGTCGGCATAGACCAGCGCCTCTGCATGATGCACTTCGCAGCCCAGGCCGATTGCATAGCGCCGCACCGGCGCCACATAAGAGCCGCCGGATTTCGATACGTCGCGCGCCAGGCACAAGTACCGCACCCCGTCCGGGGTCTCGGCCAG
>CAYSBG010000175.1:0-4974 GCA_964429125.1 uncultured Aliiroseovarius sp. | reverse complement strand
GGACGGGCTGAAGAATTTCGGTGCAGTGGCCAAATCGGGCTGGTCCACGGACGACGGCTCGGCGACGTTTTGTATTCCAATGGCTTCGGTGATCCACGGCTTTATCTATAACGCCGATGCGTTCAAGGAGCTGGGGCTGGACGTGCCGACCACCACCGATGAATTCTATGCGGTGCTGGATGCGATCAAGGAAGACGGTAGCTACATCCCGCTGTCCATGGGTACGGCGGACGAGTGGGAAGCCGCGACCATGGGCTATGCCAACATCGGCACCAAATATTGGAAGGGCGAAGAGGGCCGCAATGCGCTGATCGCCGGGGAGTCAAAGCTGACCGATCCGGAGTGGGTCGAGCCATATGCCGAGTTGGCCAAGTGGGGCGCCTATATGGGCGACGGGTTCGAGGCACAGTCCTATCCGGATAGCCAAAACCTGTTCACCTTGGGGCGCGCGGCGATTTATCCGGCCGGAAGCTGGGAAATCTCGGGCTTTAACGCACAGGCCGATTTTGCCATGGGTGCGTTTCCGCCGCCGACCCTGCCGGGCGGTGATTGCTACATTTCCGACCATGTGGACATTGCTTTGGGTCTGAACCCGGCAAGTCCGAATGCGGACGCAGCCAAAACCTTCCTTAACTGGGTTGGTTCGGCAGAGTTTGCCAGCCTGTATGCCAATGCGCTTCCCGGCTTCTTTTCACTGTCGGACCATGAAGTGACGCTGGAAGATCCGCTGGCACAGCAGATGGTTGATTGGCGCAAGACATGTTCGTCGTCGATCCGCCCCTATGCACAGATTCTGGGCCGCGGCACGCCGAACCTGCATACCGAGTATTGGGTGACAAGCGCCAACGTCATTCGCGGCACCATGACGCCCGAAGAAGCAGGCCAGCACATGCAGGATGCGTTGGATAGCTGGTACACGCCGCCGGCGAAGTAACACCACTCACGAGAACGACCGGGGCAGCACAGATTGCCCCGGTCACACTGCAGGGGAGGGAAATATGAACGCCAAGACGCACACAAATCGCCGTTGGCATATCGCCGTGTTTCTGGCGCCGGCGGTATTGATCTATACCGCCTTGATGATCCTGCCCCTGTTCGGCACGCTCAAACTGTCCCTGTATCAGGAGGTTGACCAGCAACAGGTTTTTGTAGGATTGCAGAACTTCAATACCCTGTTTGGCGATCCCAACTGGTCGGAGAGCTTTTGGCGGGCGCTGAAAAACAACACCTGGTTTTTCTTTATCCACATGGCGGTGCAGAACCCGATCGGTATTGCCATTGCTGCGATGTTGTCGGCGCGGGGACTGTGGGGAAAAAGCTTTTATCGCACGGCAATTTTCATCCCGACGATCATGAGCTTTGTCATTGTCGGTTTCGCCTGGAAGCTGATCCTGTCGCCGCTTTGGGGCATCGCGCCGGGCCTGCTGGATGCAATCGGCCTGAAAAGCCTGTTCCACCCGTGGCTGGGCAAGGAGGAATACGCGCTGACCGCCATCGCCCTGATATCGGTCTGGCAATTCGTGGGTATCCCGATGATGCTGATTTACGCGGCGATGCTGTCGATTCCCGATGAGGTGATCGAGGCCGGAGAGATGGACGGGCTTACCGGTATGAAATCGTTCTGGAAGATCAAGCTGCCGCTGATCCTCCCCAGCATCGGCATAATCTCGATCCTGACCTTTGTTGGAAATTTCAACGCTTTTGACCTAGTTTACACCATGGAGGGGGCGATGGCGGCGCCGAACTTCTCGACCGAGGTGATGGGCACGTTCCTGTTTCGCACCTTCTTTGGCCACCAGACCCAGTTGGGAGATCCCAATATGGGCGCGACCATTGCCATGATGATGTTCTTTGTCATTCTGACTGGCGTCATGGTGTACCTTTTCCTGATCCAAACGCGCATGCGTCGCTACCAGTTCTGAGGGGGCCAAGATGCAACGCGTAAGACATAACCGGCTAAATCTGGCATTGGCGCATACCGCCCTGATTGCCTATACCATCATCGCGCTGTTTCCGGTGCTGGTAATCCTGATCAACAGCTTCAAGACCCGCAAGGCGATCTTTCGCGAGCCGCTGGCGCTGCCCAACGCGGATTCGTTTACCCTGATCGGCTATCAGACCGTGCTGAAACAGGGGGATTACTTCCAGTATTTCCAGAATTCGTTCATTGTCACGGTGGGCAGCCTGTTTT
The DNA here is from genome assembly GCA_964429125.1 of uncultured Aliiroseovarius sp. Lineage (GTDB taxonomy): Bacteria > Pseudomonadota > Alphaproteobacteria > Rhodobacterales > Rhodobacteraceae > JAAEUB01. The sequence goes on along the minus strand of CAYSBG010000175.1, from coordinate 2,783 downwards.
TCATCCTGCTGTTTGGCGCCATGGCCGCCTTTGCCCTGTCGGAATACCGCTTCAAGGGGAACACGATGATGGGCCTGTATCTGGCGATTGGCATCATGATCCCGATCCGGCTGGGGACCATCGCGATCCTCAAGATCATGGTGGCGACCGGGCTGGTCAACACGCTGACCGCGCTGATTCTGGTCTATACTGCCAGCGGGCTGCCGCTTTCGATTTTCATTTTGTCAGAGTTCATGCGCCAGGTTTCGGCCGACCTGAAGGATGCCGGGCGCATTGACGGGCTCTCGGAATACCGGATCTTTTTCCGGCTGGTGTTGCCACTGGTCCGGCCCGCAATGGCAACGGTGGCGGTGTTCAACATGATCCCGATCTGGAACGACCTTTGGTTTCCGCTGATCCTGGCCAATGGCGAAGAAACCAAGACCCTGACCCTGGGGTCACAAATATTCCTTGGCCAGTTCCAGACCAATTGGAACGCGGTTTTGTCGGGCCTGTCGATGGCCATTCTGCCGGTGATGATCCTTTATGTGATCTTCTCAAAACAATTGATCCGCGGCATTACCTCGGGGGCGGTCAAATGACCATTCGTGTGCTGGTCATTGGTCTGGGCAATATGGGGATGAGCCATGCGCTGGCCTATCAGGCCAACTCGGATTTCAACCTGGTCGGATTGGCGGCCCGTTCGCGCCCGGACCTGCCTGAGGGGCTGGCAGATGTGCCGTTTAGCAGCGATCCTGAGACTCTAATGGCCGAGTTAGAGCCTGATCTGGTCTGCATCGCCACCTATACCGAAAGCCACGCCGCCTATGCGATTGCCGCCATGGAGGCCGGTGCGCATGTTTTTGTGGAAAAGCCTCTGGCGGACAATATCGAGGATGCGCGCTGTGTGGTTGAAACGGCCGAGCGGCTTGGTCGCAAGCTGGTCGTCGGCTATATCCTGCGGGTGCATCCCAGTTGGATGCGCTTCATCGACGAGGCGCGCGACCTGGGCGGGCCATATGTGTTTCGCCTAAACCTGAACCAGCAAAGCACCGGGGCCGAGTGGGAGGTGCACAAGGCGTTGATGCAATCCACCTCACCGATAGTCGATTGCGGGGTGCATTATGTGGATGTGATGTGCCAGATCACCGATGCCCGGCCTACAGAGGTACGCGGCATGGGCCTGCGGCTGACCGATGAAATTGCCCCGGACATGTATAATTACGGGCATTTTCAGGTGTTGTTCGAGGACGGCTCCTGCGGCTGGTACGAAGCCGCCTGGGGGCCGATGATTTCCGAGACTGCCTATTTCGTCAAGGACGTGATCGCGCCAACCGGGGCGGTTTCGATCGTTGCCGCCGAGCAAGGCGGCTCGTCTTCGATTGACAGCCATACCCGCGTTGGTACCCTGAAAGTGCATCGCGAAGGCGGTGACCGGACCATTGATCTGCCGGACGAGCCGGGCCACCAGGTGCTGTGCGATGCCGAAGCGGCCCTGGTTGCCGATGCCATCAAAACCGGGCGCGATCTGTCCCGCCATATGCGCGACGCGCTCACTTCACTTGCTATCTGCCTTGCCGCTGACGAAAGCGTACGCATTGGCAGGCCCGTTTCACTTTAGGAGGTCCGTATGGGAAGCCTGACGCTCGCAAACGTATGTAAAAGCTTTGGCCAGGTCCAGGTGCTGCACGATATCAGCCTTGAGGTCGAAGAAGGCGAATTCATCATTTTCGTTGGCCCTTCGGGCTGTGGAAAATCCACCCTGTTGCGGATTATCGCCGGGCTGGAGGATGCCAGTTCGGGGGATGTGGTGATTGCCGATCAGCGGGTCAATGCCTTGCCACCTTCCAAACGCGGCATTGCCATGGTGTTTCAAACTTATGCGCTTTACCCGCACCTGACGGTGAAAAAGAACATGTCGCTGGGGCTGAAACAGGCTGGGGAAAAACCGCCGGTGATCGAAGAGCGGGTCAGCAAGGCCGCAGAAATGCTGGAGTTGACGCCCTATCTCGACCGCCGCCCGGCCGAGCTGTCCGGGGGCCAGCGCCAGCGGGTCGCCATCGGCCGCGCCGTGGTGCGTGAGCCAAAGCTGTTTCTGTTCGACGAACCGCTGTCCAATCTCGACGCCGCCCTGCGGGTCAATACCCGTATCGAAATTGCCGATCTGCACCGGCGTCTAGGCACCACAATCGTTTACGTGACCCATGATCAGGTCGAGGCAATGACTCTGGCGGACCGGATTGTAGTGCTTCAGGACGGTTATGTAGAACAGGTCGGCAGCCCGATGGAGCTGTATAACGATCCAGACAACATGTTTGTTGCCGGGTTTATCGGCTCGCCCGCAATGAACTTTCTCGACGCCGGCGTGTTGGATCGGAAACCGCAAGGCGCAGTCACGATTGGCCTGCGCCCGGAAGCGATTACCCTGGGGGCCGAAGGGCAGATTGGCGGGGTGGTCAGCCATTTGGAACATCTGGGCGCGGACACCAACATTTATGTGCATGTCGGTGACGATCTGGTTACCGTGCGCGCTTTTGGTCAGGTGGACCTTGCAGTGGGCGCAAAGGTGCGGTTGTCCTTCGCGCCCGAGTCGGTGTTTCTTTTTGACGAGAACGGCAAAAGGGTTCGCTAAAACGCGCCCTCAAGGCATCACGCCGTCCGCGCCACTTTGCCGGACGGGTCTGAGCGTTCGTAAATGCAACTCTAGAGCATGTCGCACCAAATCGAATTCGTCCGGCAGGGCAAGGTAGCATTTGCTTGCGCAAACGCTGCCTCGCCCCGCCAGCCGAATGCCGGAATCTGAT
>CAYSBG010000174.1:0-4978 GCA_964429125.1 uncultured Aliiroseovarius sp. | reverse complement strand
CTCCCAGCCCACCGGCCCCAGCGACAGTTTCGCCGAGCGCCCGGGATGCCACCAGTCATTCATGTCGCGCAAATGCATGAGCTTGGCCGGGGCGCCAACAGATGCCAGCACCGCCTCCAGGTCGGCCTTGGCGTCAAAAGTATCAACCGGGCGGCGCGCGCCAAAGCGGTCTTTGGGGCCAGTGTTGCCAACCAGAATACCGGTGACCATCTGCTCCATGTTTTCCGGCTCGCCGCCGGAAAATACCGGGCCAACCTCAAATAGCGCCAGATCCATGAAACCACGCGCCTGATTGCGCCCTGCTGCTGCCAGAAGACCAGGCAACAGCGAGGGGCGCATATGGCTCATCTCGCTGGAAATCGGATTTTCCAGCCGGGCTGCATCGTCGCCGCCAAACCGCGCCGCGCTTTCGCCGTCGATAAAGCTGTAGGTCACACATTCATTATAGCCCAGCGCCGCCGTGGTCCGACGCGCCATCGCCACGCGTTTTTGCAGCGGCGTCAGCACAGGGCGCGGCACGCCTTCACTCAGGCGCGGCAGCGGTTTTCCGACCAGTTTGGTGAGCGAGGCAACCCGCGCGACTTCCTCAACCAGGTCAGCCGACCCCAAAACGTCCGGGCGCCAGCTGGGCACCCATGCCTGATCGCCCTCCAGGCGGAAGCCTAGAGCCTCCAGCGTGCGCCGTTGCTCATCCGCCGGGATTTCCATGCCGACAAGACTTTGCACCCGGTCGGTATCGAGCTTGTAGGCGCGCGCCACATCGGGCGGCGCCCCGGCGGTCACAACATGGGATGGCGCGCCCCCGCACAGGTCCAGGATCATCTGCGTCGCCAATTCCATCGCTGGCGCATTGAAAAGAGGGTCAATGCCACGCTCGTTGCGATAGCGCGCGTCCGAGTTTATCTTGAGCGCGCGACCGGTCTTGGCAATCTGGATCGGCTCCCACAAGGCGGCCTCAAGGAACACATCCACCGTGTCGCCGGTGACGCCGGTTGCCAGCCCGCCCATGATCCCGGCAATGCTTTCGACGCCGTTATCGTCGGAAATCACCACCATCCCCGGGGAAAAATTGTATTCCTTCTCGTCCAGCCCCACCAGCGTCTCACCCCCCTTGGCGCGATGCACCCGCAGGTCGCCCGCCACCTTGGCCGCGTCGAAAACGTGCAACGGGCGGTTCATGTCGTAGGTGAAGAAATTGGTGATATCGACCAGCGCCGAGATCGGCCGCAAGCCAATCGCCTTGAGCCGCGCCTGGAGCCAGTCCGGCGAAGGCCGGTTTTTAACACCGCGGATCAGCCGCCCCATGAACAGCGGCGCTTCTTCGGCGGTGTCCGCATCAATCGTCACTTTGATCGGGCTGTCAAACGTGCCCTCAACCTTGGCCACCGGCGCCGGTTTCATTTTGCCCAGGCCCCGCGCAGCAAGATCGCGCGCAACGCCGCGCACGCCCAGCGCGTCGGGACGGTTCGGTGTAATGGCAATGTCGATCACCGGATCCACCTTGCCCGGGTCATTGACGGCCAGCCAATCGGCAAAGCTGTCGCCAACCTCCCCCGAGGCCAGCTCGATAATGCCGTCATGTTCGTCCGACAGTTCCAGCTCGCGCTCGGACGCCATCATGCCGTGGCTTTCAACGCCGCGAATTTTGCCAACCTTGATGGTCGTATCAATGCCCGGAATATACATGCCCGGCTTGCAAACCACGACGGTGATGCCCTCGCGCGCGTTGGGCGCGCCACAGATGATCTGCTTGTCGCCCTCGTCGGTTTCCACCACACAGACCCGCAGCCGGTCTGCGTCCGGGTGCTTCTCGGCTTTCTTGACCTTGCCAATGGTAAAATCGGCCAGCGCATCCAGCGGATTGACGACCTCCTCGACCTCGAGGCCAAGGTCGGTCAACGCCTCGCAAATTTCGTCAACCGATGCGTCGGTTTCAAGGTGATCTTTCAGCCAGGAAAGTGTGAATTTCATTATCTCGTCCAGTCATGTCGGTGTGGTCTTGCTCTTAACCGATTGCGCCAGCGCGCGAAAGGCCCGCGTTGGCACGAGGATTTTCGGCAAGGAAATGTGACTATGAGGCCAACAAGTTATCTTTGGGAACCGCTGTATTTTTGAACCAAAGATCAACATGCCGCAGGAAACCAGCTTTGCCAAACGTGTGGGCAACCAATTCCGGAACATGCCGGTTGGCGATGGCCAATTCAAGGGCGTTGAAACCGTTTTCAACCAGGTATTGTCTCTTTCACCGCAACAATATCGCGGAAATCGGGCATTTGTTGCCCAAATTTCGTCACACTATCTTGATACTCGACACGGATAAGCCGGAAAAGGGATCGGGAAAATGGAATTACGTGGCCCAATTTTAGTAGTGACTTCAATCAGCCTGCTGATATCGATTGGCTTTATGCGGCACCTCGAAAAACAGGCCGAACTGATCCCCAGTGACATTCAAACCGTGGCGGCCGAATTGGCTTCCTGCGAGGCTCGGGGAATCGACACTCCCTTTGGCCGGCTCGGCTGTGACACAGAGGCGAGCGACCAGGTAAGTTGGCAAAAACGCACAGGCGCCGGTGGTGCGTTGTTCATTTCAAACAGCGGAGACTAGAGCGTGTCGCGCCTGATCGGAATCCGGTATTCGGCTGGCGGGGCGAGTCAGCGTTTGCGCAAGCAAATGCGTTCGCCCCTCCGGACGAATTCGATTTGGTGCGACATGCTCCAAGCCGTTTCGGAACCTCGCGTGCCAACCAAGTTGTCGACGCTTTGGCAAGATAATCGGGCAATACTGCCTACCTCAGGCTGAAACGCTTTAGCGACTCAACCCGCCGCGCATGGTCGGCACGTCCAGCGGGCTAAAGCCGTAATGGCGCAGCCAGCGCAGGTCGCTGTCAAAAAAGGCGCGCAGGTCGGGGATGCCATATTTCAGCATTGCCAGCCGGTCGATGCCGATACCAAAGGCAAAGCCCTGCCATTTTTCCGGATCGACCCCGGCCGCGGTCAGCACCTTGGGATAGACCATGCCCGAGCCGAGGATTTCCATCCAATCGTCGCCCTCGCCCACCTTCAGCTGGCCATTGTCCCAGCTACAGCGCAGGTCGACCTCGGCGCTGGGCTCGGTGAACGGAAAGTGGCTGGCGCGGAACCGCAGCTCGACCTCATCCACCTCAAAGAATGCCCGGCAGAATTCTTCCAGCACCCATTTCAGGTTGGCCATCGAGATGTCTTTATCAATCGCCAATCCTTCGACCTGATGAAACATCGGCGTGTGGGTCTGGTCGTAGTCGCTTCGGTAAACGCGCCCCGGCGCGATCACCCGAATGGGCGCGCCCTGTTTTTCCATGGCGCGGATCTGTACCGGGCTGGTATGGGTGCGCAACACATGCGGCGGGCGATTATCGTCTTCGTCGCGGTGCATATAGAAGGTATCAAATTCCTGGCGCGCCGGGTGATGCGGCGGGATGTTGAGCGCGTCGAAATTGTAGAAATCCGTTTCGATCTGTGGACCTTCAGCAACGGCAAAACCCATCTCGGCAAAGATGGCAATGACCTCTTCGGTAACTTGGCTAATCGGATGCACCGAGCCTGCGCGCGCCGGTCGTCCGGGCAGGGTCACATCCAGCCATTCACCGCGCAGGCGTTCGTCCAGCGCCGCATCCGCCAGTGCCGATTTCCTGGCCGCCAGGGCCGAGTTCAACTCGCCCTTGAGCGCATTCAGAGCCGGCCCCGCCACCTTGCGTTCCTCAGGCGTCATCTTGCCCAACTCGCGCATTTTCAGTGCGACTTCGCCCTTTTTCCCCAAAGCGCCAACGCGGATATCTTCCAGCGCGGCTTCATCCGCCGCACCCGCTATCGCATCAAGGTATTTCTGCCGCAGCTCGTCCATAAGGGCGCTCCTTCAAATTCCGTGCCAACCTGCTAGCGGGCCACGCGGATTTTTGCAAGCGCTGTAGGGTGGTAGTATCGGCCTGCTTAACCCTGGCGGGCGAAGCGTTTCCAGAACCCCGGCGCTGCTGGCGGCTCGGGTGCCGGCAAAGCGTCCGGTTTGATCTGGCTGAACACATAGCGCGGCATGGTGCGTTCGCCGGAAGAGCCGCAGGTTGCGCCCATTTTGTAGGGGTCAAACACCTTGACGAACCTGGGCGCCTGGGGGTCGTCCACATAAACCGTGCCGCAATAGGAGCGGTTGCGAACCTCGTCATACATCTGGCGCGCTGCGTGCAGGGCCGGGCCAAGTTCTGTCGGCGCTTGCGGCGCGGGCCCGTCAAGGTCATAGACGTACCACGACCCATCGCTTGCCGCCAAAACCTGCCACAGATCATCAAACGCGTTCCAGGTCAGAACCCCCTGAAACTTACCCTGATAGGCGCGCCAATATCGCGTGTCCGGAAGTGGGGGTATCTCTGACTTCTCCACGTCACGCTCCTTGGTCAACCACGCCGCATTTTGGCCAGCACCACGGGTTAACGCAAGTCACATCATCGTCACGCGCACGCATAAGCATCGGTTTATGCACCTAAACCGAAGTGAAACCCTGCCCGGACTTAACCCCGGGTGAATGGAATTTTCAGCCGGATCACTTCTATTCCTCCTGTGCCCTTGCCGAGGCATTGGCGCGCTTTTTACAAACTCAAAGGAAACAGACAATGTCACGTACTTCCCGCTTACTCGCGGCCACATTCGCTATTGCCGCTTTTGCCGCCCCGGCCTTTGCCGGCACCAATGTTCATGTTTTTCTGTGGGACTCATTGGAAACCGTCGATATGGCGGATGATCACAAGATCGAAGACCACGCCGCACGGTCCGGCGATGCCATGGGGCTTGCGGTAAGCGCTACCACACTTCCTGCCGGAGAGATCACGTTTGACGTTCTCAACACGGCACAGGATATCGAACATGAGATGGTGATTTCGCCGCTCGCCAGTGCCGATGCCACCCTGCCATTTGATCCGGAAGCAATGGCTGTTGACGAAGAAGCGGCAGG
>CAYSBG010000173.1:0-4993 GCA_964429125.1 uncultured Aliiroseovarius sp. | reverse complement strand
CCGCACATGCCGACCGATCCGGCCAACGCGCAGCACACCTTCCTGTCCGCCCACCAGTCGTAGTTGAACAGGAAGGTGTGCTGCGCGTTGGCCGGATCGGTCGGCATGTGCGGGGCCATTTCGATGCCCAACTCGGCATGCTTGCCAACCAGCGGTGCAGAAGAGGCGCGCGCCGGGCCATAGGAGATGTACTTGGCCTGATCCGCCAGACGCTGGGTGTCGGTGGCAAAGTAAACAAAGTCCAAAGCGGCCTGCTTGCGCTCATCGGACAGGTTGGCGGGGATGATCCAGCCGTCCAGGTCAAACACCTGCGCGTCCCAGAGCATCGCAACCGGCTGCTTCTGCTCTTCGATCAGCGCGAACAGACGACCGTTATAGGTCGAGCCCATCACGACTTCGCCGTCGGCCAGCAGCTGCGGCGTGTCGGCGCCAGCGGACCACCAGATCACGCTGTCCTTGATGGTGTCGAGCTTGGCGAATGCGCGTGCCTGACCTTCTTCGGTGGCCAGCACGTCATAAACGTCCTCGTCGGCCACACCATCACAGATCAAGGCCCATTCCATGTTGCCGATCGGGCGCTTTTCAAGGCTGCGTTTGCCCGGATACGTTTCCGTGTCAAACACCGCGCAAACGCTGGTCGGCGGGGTGTCGCCAACCTTGTCGGTGCGATAGCCGAAGGTGGTCGAGTAAACGATCTGTGGAATGAAGCATTCGCTGACCAGCAGCTCGCCAAAGTCCTCGGATGCCGGGGTGCCATCGGGCGCCGGGGCCAGCATGGTGTCGGCGTCGATTTCCATCGCCAGACCTTCGTCACACAGGCGCATGGCGTCCGCAGCAACCACGTCAACCACGTCCCAGGTGGTGTTGCCGGCTTCGGCCATGGCGCGCAGCTTGGCAACTGCCTCGCCCGAGCTTTCGTCCCAGATGATGTTTACATCCGGGTTGGCGGCCATATACGGCTCGGCATAGGCCTTTTGCTGGCTGGCCTGGTAGGCACCACCCCAGGAAACGATAGTCATCTCGCCTGCCGATACAGCAACGGTCGAGACGATCAAGGCGCTTGTGGCCATCAAAGTTGTTGTAAGTTTCATATGCTACTCCCTTAGCTCCCGGAACATGTTTTGACGCCACCCTCCGGGCAGGCAGGCGCCGGGGTTCTGCTCACGCGTCGAGCGCGCGGCAATCACTTGGCATCCAGCCGATATCAATGCTCTGGCCGGGTTTCAGCCGCTCTACGTCAGGCGCATTGCGGGTCTTGATGATGAAGTCTTCTTTCCCCGCGACCCGCAGGCGGGTACGGAAAATATCGCCCATATAGACAAATTCCAGCACCTCGGCCTTGAGGGTATGGGCGCCGTCCTGAAGGCGGCCCTTGTTGTACTCAACCCGCTCCGGGCGGATCGAAACCTGGGTTCGCTCGCCCGCCGCCTTGACATTCACCGGCTTGGCGTCGATGACTTCGCCGCTATCCAGCTTGACGATGCAGGTGTCGCCTTTTATTTCTTGCACAACACCCTCCAGGGTATTGTTTTCGCCAATAAACTGCGCAACGAACGCGTTCATCGGCTCTTCGTATAGCTTGTCGGGTGGGGCCAGTTGCTGAATGCGGCCATCCTCGAACACCGCAACATTGTCGCTCATGGTCAGGGCTTCGGTCTGGTCGTGGGTCACATAGACCACGGTGATGCCCAGTTGATGGGCCAGGTTGGTAATCTCAAACTGCATATGCTCGCGCAATTGTTTGTCCAGCGCGCCGAGCGGCTCGTCCATCAGCACCAGTTCCGGCTCGAACACCAAGGCGCGCGCAAGGGCGATCCGCTGCTGCTGGCCACCCGATAGCTGCGCCGGGCGTCGGTTCAGGAAGTCGCCCATCTGCACCATGTCCAACGCGCGTCTGACCTTTTCATCGCGCTCGGACTTGCCCAATTTGCGCACTTCCAACGGAAACGACAGGTTTTCCCCCACCGACATATGCGGAAACAACGCATAATTCTGGAATACCATGCCAATCCCGCGTTTATGCGGTGGAATGTTGTTGATCGGCTTGCCACCCAGACGGATATCACCGTGCGTTGCAGTCTCAAAGCCGGCCAGCATCATCAGACAGGTGGTCTTGCCGGAGCCTGACGGCCCCAACATGGTCAGAAACTCGCCCTTGGCGATAGACAGGTTCAGGTCCTTTACAACCAGAATTTCCCCATCATAGCTTTTCTGCACATGATCGAATACGACGAAGCCGTCGTCCACATTCTCGCTGGTCAAATGCTTCCCCCTTGCGACCTGTTCGGTCTTTTATACTTTGGCACGCGTCGATCAGACAACACGATCAGCCATAGGAATTCAACATGTTTTCGCCCAAACGCGACATGGAAACGACGCTTTTGTGCGAAAAACGACTTTTCCCCGCTCATAAGTCAATAATGTTATGTTCGGGGCCATAGTCAAAGCCGGTGATGTTCTCGGCATCCTCCCTCCCCAACACCAGGATATCATGTTCGCGATAGCCCCCCGCCCCGGGGAGGCCTTGGGGAAGGGTCAGCATTGGTTCCATCGAAATCACATGACCGGGCGCCAGCACCGTGTCCACGTCCTCTCGCAATTCCAACCCGGCTTCACGGCCGTAATAATGGCTAAGCACACCAAAGGAATGCCCATAGCCAAAACTGCGATATTGCAGCAGGTTTTCTGCCGCGAAAAATCGGTTGATCTCGGCGGTAATGTCCGAGCAGCGCGCGCCGGGCTTTATCAGGGAAAGGCCCAGTTCATGGGCCGTCACATTTGCCCGCCATATTCGCAGAGATTGCGCATCGGGCGCGCCCAGAAACAGCGTGCGCTCCAACGCGGTGTAATAGCCGGAAATCATCGGGAAAGCATTCAGGCTCAGTATGTCACCGGGTTGAAGCTTGCGGGTTGTTACCGGGTTATGCGCCCCGTCAGTGTTGATGCCCGACTGAAACCACACCCAGGTGTCGCGCAGCTCGCTGTCGGGAAAAGCCCGGGCAATCGCACCCTCCATCGCGTCACGCCCGGCCATTGCCACATCTATCTCGCGCACGCCTGGGCGAATTGCATCGCGGATGGCCCCTCCACCGATATCGGCGATCCGCGCGCCTGCGCGGATCAGGGCGATTTCCTCGTCGCTTTTCAGCATCCGGGCGGCCATTGTATCCGGCGCTATATCCACCGGCCTGGCCTCGGGCAGGAACGTGGCAAGGGCATCCTGTGCGGCAAGTGTCATGTGGTCGGCCTCGACCCCGATCCGCGACACCGCCCCGGCCCGGTCGGCCACTGCCCGCCAGAAATTGTCGCGCTGCCAATCCGTGTAGGTCAGGCTGTCGCAATGCGCGCGCCGCCACGGCTGGCCCGCATCAATCCCGGCACTGATCAGGGTGCAGGTTTCCTCGCGGACCACCACCCCATAGGGACGCCCGAAACTGCAGTACAAGAACCCGGAGTAATAGGCGATATTGTGCATGGAGGTCAGCAAAACCGCAGACAGGCCGCGCCGGGCCATGATGGCGCGCAGGCCCGCCAGGCGGCGTTCATATTCCGCAGCGGAAAACGGCAGACGCGCGCGGGCGCCGTTTTCAAAGGTAAAGAATTGTGGGCGTTTCATCGCTCCCCCCTCTCTCAAGGTCAGAAGCCCCGGCGTGCAGAGCAGATGCGCCGCAAAAGCAGCGACGCCATCGCTGCAGGCCCGCAGTTTGTGCGCCACCAAGAGGCACCGTGTCAAACTGCTTGATCAACCGCCGCGCCCCACGTTAGCAAGAGCCATGCAGTGGCGAACAAATACGCAGATATTTCTGAATGTTGAGGGCAAGCGGCTGGAGGCCCGTTGTTGGGGGCCCGCCCCGACCCAAGCGCCAACAATCGTTTTGCTGCATGAGGGCCTGGGCTCGGCGGGCATATGGCGTGCCCTGCCCGAAGCACTGGTCGCGGCGACGGGCTGCGGCGTGTTCGCCTGGTCGCGCCAAGGCTACGGCGCCTCGGACGGGCGCGCATTGCCATGGCCGCTGGATTTCCTGGAACAGGATGCCCGCGCCCTGCCCGCCCTGTTTGACGTTGCGGGGTTAAGGCAAATGGTGCTGGTCGGCCATAGCGACGGTGGCTCGATCGCGGCGGCGTATTTGGGCCAATGCACCGATACGCGCATCGCCGGGGCCTGCCTGATCGCCGCGCATTTCTTTACCGAGCCGGGTGGGCTGGAAGCCATTGAAATGGCGCGGCAGGTTTTCACGAAGGACCTACGCGCCCGCCTTGCCCCACATCACCGCGACGTGGATGCAATGTTCGCCGGTTGGGCCGGGGCATGGGGCGACCGGGATTTCGCCGTTGGCCAGATCGAGGCCTTGTTGCCGCACATAACTGTGCTTATTCTGGCGCTGCAGGGGCGCCAGGACCAATACGGCACCCTGGCCCAGATTGAGGCTTTGCGACATGCCCTGCCCGAGGTGCCAGAGGTGGTAATTCTGGAAAACTGCGGCCATGTTCCCCATTTGGAAAAGCCCGATGAAACCGCCCGGATCATTGCAGGATTCGTGACGAGGGTGCTGGGCGCGCAAAGCTGATTTACAGGCGGGGCGCTCCCGCCCCGCTCGGCCTTTGGCCTGCGCGGGTTGGGCCGGGCTCATTTTCGGGGAAAATGAGCCTGATTTGAGGCCTCCGGCGGAGGTATTTGTACCAAGATGAAGCGACGGGGATGGGTCAGCTTTTGACGCGGGCCATGGACGGATCGTAGAGCGGATGTGGTTCGAGCTGCGCCGGGATGCGGCGGGTTGCCACTTCGAGTTCGTATGTACCGGCGGCCAGATAGCCTGCATCCACCCCAGTCTGATCGCGCACATATCCGTAACCGATGGATTTTTCCACCGTGTAGCCGTACCCGCCAGAGGTAAGCCAGCCCACCCGTTCGCCGTTGCGATAGATGGTTTCGCGGCCCAGAAGAACCACATCCGGATCCTCGACGGTAAAACAGGCAAGGCGTTTTTTCAGG